>PMIN01000186.1 GCA_003158275.1 Methanobacteriota archaeon | reverse complement strand
GATATCAAAATCGCGGGCAAAAACGAGGACCACATCTGCTGTCTTTGGCCCAACGCCCGGGACTTTCTGGAGCCGCTCTCTAGCAGACTGGTAGCTGCCACCGATGAACGACCACGTATTGCCTCCGTATTCTTCCAGTATTTCACGTGCCACCGCGCGTACGCTTCGCGCTTTCGTCTCGTACAATCCCGCCTGCTTGATTGCGCGCTCTATGTCGTGCACATCTGCCAAAGAGATGGCCTCAACGGTTTGATATTGTGAAAAAAGACTCCAGAAGGCTGCTCGGGAATTCGCTGAAGAGGTGTTCTGGGATAAAATCGTCTCTGCGATTAACCAAAAAGGCTCGTTTCGTTCTCGCCAATACTCGTCGTCGAATTTAATGTTGCCGAATAGCGACTCGAGTCGCCGTATAACACGCTCTCCTTTGCTCACACTAGTCATGGGTATCTCGAGAATATGTTAGCTGATTGCCTTTAAATTACTTCTAAGCATCTATAAGCGCCTGCTAAATCGTGCATCCTTCTTCTCCAAGCTTTGCAGCACGAAAAGCCTGTACTTCAGGTCGAATCATCACAAGACAAGATTCGTATGAGTCACTTTGTGCCCCAGCACCCTGCAGTTGTGGAAGCAGTTCGCCCTCTTTTAAATGCCAGGGATGATAATGAACGGATGTTTCGATATGAAAGTTTCGTAATGTGGGGCAAGCGACAGAAAATTCCCATGTCGGGGTTCAATGGGTATTTCGTGCTCGGCGACCTTCGTAAATTCGCTGAGCAGTACGCACGTCATTCAGTGAGATCAATCAAACAGAGCCTACATTTTAACACACGGCGTTTCAGGCGTTGAGTGGAAGCACTATCGCCATTCGCTACCTGATTCAGTGCATGGCGTCTACATGAAGTACTGGGGGGATGTCCAACTCTCCGGTCGAGATTTAACATAGTAGCTGAATGCACGTTCATTTTTGGACGCGCTTGTGTTGTTTGCTATGTTTTTCCGTGTCTTTGAAGGAAGCGCTGCCCTTCAGCAGCTAGGTTTAGCCATCGGTCGTTGGCACGAAGGGGAAATTCACCAGCACGTATATAGTGCATATCAGCCACTCTTCTTATGTCTGAATTACGGCTACGGTCGTTAAAAGAAAAGACAACACATACACAAGGATTACCAAATTAGTGGGTGATCTGCAGCACGAACGCGGAAAACAAGTAAGTGTTGACCAAGCCATATCTGCGCTGCTAACGAAGTGGACACCGAGAGATTAGCTGGCAAACGTATTGTCAAAACAGCAAGAGCAATGGAAACCGCTTCACTGAAACGCCGCAAGAGATCGACATGAAATAACAACAACTGACAAAGCATCAAAAAAATGAGAGGCAGTCTCGAGCTCCAACTCGAAGACTGCGACCGACGAAAGTGTAATACGGATGAGATATTACGATGGCAACTCAGGCTGACAACTTTAAATATCTTTCTAACTTGTGGGAACAGCGGCCCCGGTCTAAATTTTGCCCCTCTCCTGCGCTTTTGCCGCCGGAAATGCGCCTATGGTCTTTGCGGGTTATTGAGAGAGACGTCACCCTATCGCATACTCGGATTTCTTACTGCGTGCCCCCAAATTAGCAGCAATGATGCTCCGGTCGCATATGCTCACTACGCCGCAATCTCTGGAGGTGATCTATATTTCACCGTACAAAAACCCAGAAGATAAAAGAGCGTACATGCGGGAATACTACCGCAGAAAACGAAGCCGGGTCGACCCGACGCGTTTTCTAGACCCGGCCTGGCAATTGCAGACGGCCGAAGACCTGCGCCGCGTGCTTGAAAACGTATTGCGCGAGCTGTTAGAGTCCAACGCTGATATAATCGTTAAGTCGCGCGCGGCTGCGACGCTGTTGTCAGTAGGCTTGCGGCTCATTGAACTGACAGACTTTGAAAAGCGCCTTATCGCGCTTGAACAGAAAGGACAAATACAACAGTCTGCCGCCCGAAGCCGCCCCCAAGAAGGACTGGAAAAATGACCAAGAAAATGATAGAAACTAGGCTTAAAACGCTTGAACTACGTAGCCAGCGGCACGCGCCGCTAGTCAGCCTTACCGAGCGGCTTGGATTCAGGCGACGCATAATGAGTCGAGCGTGCGGACCGTGCCCAGAATACGATCGGGAAACCAATTCAATGCCTGAACACTGCTTCACATTCGTTAAAGAATGTCCGCAAGTTGTGGCTGCTGAGGACGTCGAGTGTGCTACGCTCGATCTCAACGATTCTTTGCAGAAGGCACTGTTCGATCACGTCAAGAATGGCCGCTTAAGGCTTTTGGCTAGGCAAACATAGGCATCTACCCGCAAGAGGAGAAGAGAATGATCTTTCACATCAACCGAATAACATTCAAGTCCGATCTCAGCGAGGAGCAGCGCCGAGCAGGTCTCGACCTGCTTCGCCAGGCGGGGGAAGCCAACCCTGCCGTGCAGTCGTACGTCGTGGGCCCCGACCTCGGAGGAGAGTTCGAATGGGGTGCCGTGTACGTGCTCGAGGATCTCGACGGGTACTGGGAGTACCTGACACATCCGGCGCACGTCCGCTCCGA
>PMIN01000082.1 GCA_003158275.1 Methanobacteriota archaeon | reverse complement strand
TCGGGCTCACGGTGCCTCAGTCGCACCGTGCAAGCTTACTGACTTCCGTCTGTGAGGCTTCGGTTATATATGTACCTTCGTCGGGCAGCCCGTTTAAGGTAAGAGCGTCGGTGACATTCTCTTTGAGTTTAACAGCGAAGATTATCTCAGGTCGGGGTAGGCCTTTTTTGAAGCAACTCAACCCGATGTGCACGACGCCGTAGGCGTGATTGGAACCTTAACGTTGCGCCGGCAAAGTGAAGGACTGATTCGTTCGTCCTTAGTATCATAGACTCGTTGATAGCTTCTTCAATCTTGATGCATTCAGGAGCGAACGACCTCAGGTCAATCGCTAGATGCAAATCACTGAGGCAAAATGCCATTGCTGCTAGCGTTACGTTCGCAGGCCTTGCCTCTATCAGGTGGGGGTCATACGGATTAGTTATCTCAGAGCTTAAAAAAGGATCCTCCTGTTCATATCGGCAAAACGCAGCTGAGCCTCGAGCGTGAGATTATGCACCTACCGACCAACTGAAACGTCGTTCACCGAGCTGAAGCGTTCAGAGTTAGTCGATCCATTTGGTTACTTCGCGAGCATCTGGACGTTCGACAGGCGGGAGGCGCTTCATTGGATAGCCAATCGCACATCCGTTGGTTCCAAATTCGCCGTGAGGTATGCCTAGCAGAGAACAGAACTCGCTATCCTGCCCCATCTGAGCAGTCGCTGACACGAGCTGAAAGCCCAGCCCTAGGGCGGTTGCCTTCAGCCACATGTTCTCCAGACAGTGAGCGAGTGATTGCTGCTCGACAGGCGGGATGCCTCTCCGTTCTGCCACAACGATGTAGTAAGGGGCGGTGCCGATGCCTGGTACACCCATCTCTGCGAGTCGCTCCAGTCTTTTTACAAACCCCGCGGCTTGGTGTTCCGAGGGATTAGCCGCCAGGTCATCGCGCAGCTGTTCCGCCATGCGCTTCACCTGCCGCTTCCCAAGCGCCGCGACGTGGGCAAGCTGAGGGCTCCCCTCTTGGAATACGAAGAATCGACGGAAATCCTGTCCTGCAACAGCCTGCGCCGCGTAGGGGGCGAGCAATCCGGCCCGTATGATTTTCATAATATCCTCTTTTGGCGGAATTTCTTGCGCGAACGACCTCACCGAACGCCGTGATTCGAGGATTCTGTCAAGGATCGCATTATCCCGTTGGGTGAAAGGTGAAACGTGCGTCATAGGTGGCAGGTTTCGCTCATGAAGTATTAATAGGGTATTGTGTCTTATCGTTCGCGTATACGTGTCGCGATTCAGCCCAGATAGGAGCAGAATCTCCTCCACGCTGAGCTTCTCCGCTGGATATAAGGTGCGTTGATCCCTTCGAACGGTAGCGCCATGTTCCCGAATTTCCTTGTGGCCGCGTGTGTCCATTCAATAGCAGAATAGCGAGCCTCTGCAGTGCGCAATGACTGCGAGCTTCTCGTGCACGAGTTGTACCCGGGCGCAACTGCGACAGTTGCGTCAAAAAGTGGGGCGTTCATATAGGGCTCGTGCGAATATTACGCTTACAACTGTTCATTGAGTGCTAGACCCGCTGTCTAAACGTCGTCAAAATACGGATATACGGGAACAAGCCTATCACAGATTCGTAAAAAAAACGAGCGGAAATAGGAGATCGTTAGTGATGTGGATCGCAGATAACGTGTATGAGGTCAAATCTAGGATAGTCAGTATGTTCGTGTACACGACGGATGATTCGCCAATCTGCTTCGACACGGGCAATAGTGAGGGGCCCGCCAAGCGAGAGTTTGATGCGCTTGGTTTCAAGCCTGAACACGTGAAGTACGTGTTTCTCACGCACACCGATGGCGACCACGTAGGCGGCCTGAATCTTTTCAAAAATGCCAACGTGTACTTGTCGATCGATGAAGAGCAGATGATTAATAGATCAACGCCGCGGGGCTTAGGGTTCATGTATAATCCACCGCTTAAGAAACCCTACACACTGCTCAAAGATGGAGATATTGTGCAGGCGGGAGAGACGAGAATAGAGGCGCTAGCAACGCCAGGCCACACTCCAGGCTCGATGTCGTACTTGGTGAATGATTCGATTCTGTTCGTTGGCGATACGCTGGCCCTAAAAGGAGGCAAGGTTCGTCCCTTCTCAAGGCTACACCTGAGAGACATGATGACCATGGACATCGCCACACAAACCGAATCAGTAAAAAAGTTGGCACAACTCAAGAACATATCTCTGATGGTCACTGCGCACACTGGTTTCACAGCGGATTTTCAATCCGCGATGAGCAACTGGGTATAGAGTCCTATTTCTAAGCTGTGAAACTATGGAGTCGCATAGAGGAAAATGATATCTTTGATACACGAATGAATTGTGAGGAAAATACAAAATATTGAGCGAAACTGCAGCCTGATCGCGGAAACATTTATGGTACTTCTCGGGTCTTTACTGCTGCAACACCACATATTCATCTCCGAGGCAGTGGTGGAGCAAACTGCCTGGGTCGTTGAGGAGGCGACCTAGGCTCGTGCTTTTAGTCGTATGCGGCAACAAGATTGCCGTTTTGTCTAGTGATTTCTTCACACTGCTATCTTGAAAGAAACCCTGTTCAAAATGACAACCGTTATTGCCGATAACTTGCCTTTTCGGCAATGCGTGAAGAACATCACCGATTACCTCGAAAAGGAGCAGGTGGACCAGGTGCTCGGGGCGGCTCACAAGTGTAGCCAACGGGACTACCTCATGCTGCGGGTGCTCTGGCGCACCGGCGTACGGGTCAACGAGTTGCTCACCATCACGCCACGCGACATCGAACCACAGAACAGCGTGGTCAACGTCACGAAGGC
>PMIN01000065.1 GCA_003158275.1 Methanobacteriota archaeon | reverse complement strand
CAATTTATCCAATTCGGCTTGACGTGCATGAGCACTACAAAGCTATCTTCTTTACCGAGAAGAAGAAGCGCTACGCGGGGATTACCGAAGATGGAACTATTGTTGTCAGAGGTCTTGAAGTGCGGAGAGGTGATTGGTGTGCACTCGCAAAGGAGCTACAATCCGATGTTATCAAAATCATTCTTGAGAGGCGAGAACCCGGAGCCGCTGCAGAACTGGTTACGAGTACGATCAAAAAACTTAGAGCCGGTGAGATTCCGTTAGCAAAGCTCATAATTTACAATACGCTCACAAAAAATATAGCGAGCTATGAATCCGTCCAAGCTCACGTAAGGGCAGCAAAGCGAGCAAAAGAATACGGACTTTCCGCCGACGTCGGCGCGAAAATTGCGTATCTCGTTATGAAAGGGTCTGGATCGATTGGAGACCGATCTTATCCGGCTGAGATTTTCACCCAGGAAGAAGGCAAAGTGGTTGACACGGATAAACGACAGCGAGAGATAGACGTCGAATATTACGTTAAGCATCAAATTCTTCCGGCCGTCGGAAGAATCCTGAATTACTTCGATTACGACAATTCAGAGCTCGAGGGACAACCGGTCCAAAGCACTCTTGGTCATTTCTGACCAGTTATGAGACGGGTGGTTTAGTCACGGGGTGCTGCCAACCTGCATTAAGTTTCAGATGTGACGAGGCGTAACTTTGTGAGATATTTTGCTCAATAGTAAAGCCCCCAAGTCTGCTAAAGGCCAAACGAGCGAGCAAGAAATCTCATGAAATGAGGTGAACTTTGCCGAAGACGAACAACGAGTACCTGAAAGTCGCGCGCAGAAGGCCGCCGATGGGCGCACGATTTGTGTAATTCTAGACGGAATCGACAAGATGTGAATCCAGAATCGTAAAAAAAACGATTTCTCACTGTCATGCAAATTCGCCGAGAAACGGACGCGTGCGTTGTCGCCGTTGCTAACAAAAGTTCTTTTTGAACAAATGATACGGGGAGGAGCGTGATCGATCTTCGTTCCTGTACCACAAAATTATATTTGGTCAGTATAACGCAAACGAACTGCCGGACATCTTAGAACATCGCGCATCAATGGCGTTTCAAGGGGAGAACTCGATGAGGGGGTAGTGCCCATCATCAGCGCCTTTGCTGCCTCGAAAAACGGCGACTGACGAAAAAACTTCGGGAGTCAGAAGCACAAAAACATCGTTGTCACCGGCTTACAAGCGAGGTCGATTATTGCAGCAACGTAGCAATCTGGAGAGTTGCCCCGCGCAACGTGAACTGACGTCTCAGCTACGTCACGCAAGGAAACACTCCAGCAGCTCGCACGCGTGACCTGCGGCTCCCTGCGGCAAAGGTTGGGTTTTGGGCTCGTATATTCAAGCGTGAAGGAGCAAACCTATGACAAAACCGGCGGAAGCTCATTCCACAAGCGTGGTCACATCACCGGCGTCAATGCCAAGCTCTCGTGCTTTGAGCACTCTTCGCATAATCTTCCCGCTGCGCGTCTTGGGAAGGCTTTGCACGAAGACGATTTCTCCGACTACGGCAACCGGCCCTAACTCATGTCGCACGTGTTTCTTAAGCTCCTCCATCAAGTGTGCATCACCCGAACGTCCTTCTTTGAGGATTAGAAACGCTTTGATGACCTCGTTTCGTATCGGGTCAGGTTTTCCGATGACCGCGGCCTCTGACACAGTCGCGTGGCTGACGAAGGCAGATTCGACCTCGCTCGTTCCGATTCGATGCCCGGCGATCTTCAGCACGTCATCGGCTCTCCCTTGAATCCAGAGGTACCCGTCTTCGTCCTTTCGCGCAATGTCCCCAGGACAGTACACGCCGCCGGGAATCACTTTCCAGTACGTTTTCACGTACCGTTCAGGGTCCTTGTAGAGCGTCCTCAGCATCGAAGGCCATGGCGTGGTTATGATCAGGAAGCCACCTTTCCCAGGAGGCACCGGTTTCCCGTCCTTATCGACCACGTCTGCGCGGATCCCTGGTAATGGCTTGGTCGCCGATCCGGGTTTCAGCGGAGCCGTCGGCAACGGAGAGATCATGAAGCTCCCCGTTTCCGTTTGCCACCACGTGTCCATGATCGGACAGCGCTCATTGCCGACGTGCGTGTAGTACCACATCCACGCCTCCGGGTTGATTGGCTCCCCGACGGTGCCGAGTATTCTCAGTGATCGCAAGTCACGACACTGGGGCCACTTGTCGCCAAACCGCATCAAGTGCCGAATTGCCGTCGGGGCTGTGTAGAACTTCGTGACCCCGTACCGTTCGACGATGCTCCAAAAGGCGTCAGGTTGCGGGTAGTCGGGGGCGCCCTCGTAGACGAGCGTCGTCGTCCCCAGGAGCAGTGGCGCGTACACGACGTAGCTGTGTCCCGTGACCCACCCGATGTCCGCTGTGCACCACCACAGGTCATCGTCGTGGATATCAAAGACGTCTTTAAGGGTGGTCGCGGTCTCAACCATGTAGCCGCCTGTGGTGTGCACGACGCCCTTTGGCTTCCCTGTGCTGCCCGAGGTGTACAGGATATAGAGGATGTCTTCGGCGTCCATGGGCTCGACCTGACATTCGGCTGGTTCGCCCTCGATCAGGGTGTGGAAAAACACCTCTTTTCCGCTCAGGTCAGACATCGTTATCGGATTCCCCGCGTGTTTTACGACGATCGTCGTCTCGATGGTCGGACAGCTGCTGACCGCTTCGTCTGAGACCTGTTTCAGGTCGATCACCTGCCCTCGTCTGAACGTTCCGTCCGCCGTTATCAGCACCTTTGCCTCTGCGTCGTTCATTCGCTCTGCTAAGGCGTGCACGCTGAAGCCGGCATACACGACGTTATGCACGGCCCCAATCTTCGCGCAGGCAAGCATGGAAACGACCGATTCAACGCACGGCGGGAGGTAGAGCGCAACGCGATCCCCTTTTTTCACTCCCAGTTTTTTGAGCGCGTTTGCTGTCTTATTGACCTCCCTGTACAGCTCATAGTAGGTGACCTTCCGCTCGTCGCCGCGCTCGTTAACGTAGAGGATGGCGAGCTTGTAGCGCCGGTCGGTCCGGACATGGCGGTCGACCGCGTTGTACGCGATGTTCGTTTTGCCGCCGACAAACCATTTGTAAAATGGTGCTCCACTCGTGTCCAGAGTCTGTGTCCACGGCGCAAACCATTCGAACTGCTGTGCCTTTTCAGCCCAGTACGCCTCGAGGTCCTCTCCTGCGGCGAGCTCGGTATCCCAGTCTTGCACGT
>PMIN01000169.1 GCA_003158275.1 Methanobacteriota archaeon | reverse complement strand
ATTCGTGCGAGCGTGCATCGGGAGGAGTTGATGGGCCCGCTCGTAGCTTGATTTTAACGTCAACCGCCTCAACCCCACGACGGGGGATACAACCGCCCGCCATACTGTTGTCGAAGCCGCCTCTAGATCCCATCGGTTAAGTGTACCTTATCCTATATCAACTTATCTTGATAATTATCAGTTTTAGTTGATAAATCATCGTTGTTGAGAGTTTGTGCGTGGCGCTGATTGCTCAAAATTAGGCACATATTCCTCTGCTTGGCGTCTCTTGCAGTTGTCTTCCTCTTGTATGCGTTGGCAACTTCTTTTGTGACCATTCTTCCAGTGCAAGCTTCGGCCCCATACGGGCGATGTTGCAGAGGACAAATCTTTCTGCAAAATGGGACGTGCTGGGAACCGAGGTCAAATCCCAGCACGCGCGTAGCACCGTTGAGGTCTGGCCAGCGAGGCGGCGTGTTAACCGTCTTTGTATGTTAAGCGTTATTACTGTTATACTAAAAGTGTGTGTTTCGTAATACTATTCGATAGTTTTTTATAACTATCGGCACATCTTCGCGTGGTGATTTAGTTGCACATGCCAGACGGCTATTTGGGACCGAATACGTACATACCATTGTGGCTTATCATGATCCCGATTTGGTATTACGCGGGAAGATGGCTAAAGACGAATCTCAGAACAAAACAGGTGCCATATCTGGCACTTGCAGCCGCTTTTTCGTTTGTCATCATGATGTTCAACGTGCCTATACCCGGGGGGAGTACAGGACACGCAGTCGGCAGCGCGTTAGTCGCAATCATATTGGGGCCGTGGGCGGCAGTCGTAACGACATCCGTGGCCCTTCTCATACAATGCTTGCTTTTTGGTGACGGAGGGATCACAACTTTTGGCGCGAACTGCTTCAACATGGCCGTGGTCATACCCTTCGTCGGGTACTATGCCTATGCATTTATCGCCGGAAAGACGAAGATCACCGAACGTCGAAGAATCATTGGCGCGGGAGTCGGTGGGTGGCTGGGCTTGACAGTCGCTGCGGCCTGCGCTGGCTTTGAGATGGGCATCCAGCCCATACTCAATAGCTCGGCCACCGGCGTGCCACTGTACATGCCGTATGGGCTCAACGTAACGGTGCCGGCAATGGTGTTCGGGCACGCGTTCTTCTTCAGCATTATCGAAGCGGTCGTTACGGCAGCGGCGTTTGCCTACATTGCACGGAACGATCCAAGCATCATATGGAACTACAAAGCAATAGAATCAGCATCAAAACCAAGGGTTACCGCGGCACCAGCTTGACGCGAAGTGAAGGTCATGGAAAAGGTTTTAAGAAATTTGCTCATTTGGTTGCTGATACTCGTCATCCTGGTCCCCCTCGGCATAATTGCAAGCGGCACTGCATACGGTGAGTGGAGCGTCGATGAGCTACAGTCGTTAATAGGTTACGTCCCGGGGGGTTTCGCCAGTCTGAACGGTTTGTACCATGCTCCGATACCGGATTACGGCACCGACTGGGCCAGTTCCTTCATTGGCCAGAGCTTGGGATACTACCTAGCGGCAATCATAGGGGTAAGTCTCCTCGCCGTATTATTTTTCCTGATCGGAAGAGAGTTAACAAAAGACAAGGAAGACACGGTGGAACAGAGAACCAATAATGAATAGTAGAGAGCCTATTCATTACCCTTCATCTTTTTTTGTGATTTTTATGGCCAGAAGTAATACTTTTGTAACAGAAGTATTACACATTAAGCGGTGAAATTGATGAGTAAGCAATTGGAGCGTACGTGCGTGTCCTTACCTAGCGATCTCTTGGATCGATTCGACGAGATTATCGAGAAGCGCGGCTACTCGTCTCGCTCAGAGGCCTTACGAGATGCCATTAGGAACTATATTGTAAATTATGAGTGGATGAATGAGGTCCAGGGCGAACGGGTAGGCGTCATCTCGCTTGTTTACGAGCACGACCAGCGAGGGCTGGCTGATGACCTGACTGAGATACAGCACCGCCATATAGGGCTGATCACGTCTTCCGTGCACGTACATCTGGACCACGAAAATTGCTTGGAGATCATCGTTTTGCACGGTGATGGAGAGGCTATCAGGCAAGTCGCTGAAACTGTGATGGCATTAAAGGGCGTCAAATATGTCAAACTTAACGCCATATCGCCAGGCACCAACTATCGACAACTCCCATGATACCCGACTGGATGAACGCGACTGAAGCAGGGCCATATCAGGGCGCCGCCAGTTTAGCCAAGAAAAAGGGCTTTGCGAAGAAAACAGTTGATGGCGTCCTCGCTTTCTTCCAAGAGAGTCTCATCTCCGAAACCTTTGCAAAACGTAAAGGGCTATTGCAAAGCCTGGATCCCCGCGTAAAATTAATCTCGATGCTCGTGCTCATTGTCGGCGTGACCCTGATGAGAAGTCCCTGGGTGCTACTCATCATCTATCTCTTGACTTTGGTGCTCGCCTATTTCAGCAAGATAGAGGTGCTTTGGTTTGTCAAACGCGTGTGGGTCTTCATCCCTATTTTTGCAGGCATTATTGTGATACCGATGCTCTTCAATGTTTTTCTAGCAGGCAACGTATTGGTCCCGATTGCCACTTTGGGCAACGGCAGCCACTTGGGACCAATCGCGCTGCCTAGCTCTATATACATCACCCAGCAAGGCACGACTTACGTTGTTACGTTCATCCTGCGCGTTGCTGCGTGCGTATCCCTTGCAATACTACTGTTTCTCACAACTCAGCGGGATTTGCTTTTCAAATCGCTGCGAACGCTTCAGGTGCCCAAGGTGTACGTCCTGACGATCAACATGTGCTACAGGTATATCTTCCTGCTCTTGGACACAATAGCGGACCTTTTTACGGCCAGAAGGAGCCGGCAGATCGTAGGCTTGCCACTGCGGGAAGAGCAAAAGTGGGTAGGTGGACGTGTTGGTTACATGCTCGTGAAATCGCTGGACATGAGTGACAAGGTACACCAAGCGATGATCTCAAGAGGCTTTGATGGCGACGTAAAGCTCATGCACGTTAATGTCATGCGCCATCGGGATTACGCGGCGATCGTAACCGTCCTTGCATGCTGCGTGATCCTGGGACTCATCTCCCAGAGTCTCATCAGCATCTGAAGTTCACAAAAAAGGCCTTTTCATGCAGACAATCTTCGATTTGCAAAACGTGTCTCACTCGTACTTGGATAAGTTCGAGGCGTTGAAAGACATAAACATAACGATGACCGCGGGAGAGCAGATTACGGTTCTCGGTGCCAACGGCAGTGGAAAATCAACGCTTCTCTTAATATTGGATGCGCTGATATACGCGACGTCTGGCGAAGTTTATGCGTTCGGTAAACCGGTGACGGAAGAGCGTTTCAACGCGCTCGAAAACAACGAATTCGCTCAGTATTTCCGGACAAAGGTCGGCTTCGTGTTCCAGAACCCGGATGTCCAGCTATTCTCCTCCACAGTCTTCGACGAGATCGCTTTTGGTCCACTGCAGCTCGGCCTGCCCAACGATGAAGTCAAGAAGCGGACTGAGGAGGTCATTTCGATGATGGAGATCTCCAGTTTACGGGACCGGGCACCGCATACGCTGAGCGGCGGCGAGAAAAAGAAGGTGTGCATCGCCTCGATACTATCGATTAACCCCGACGTGCTGTTGTTAGATGAGCCTACCGGTGGTTTAGACCCACGCAGCCAACTGTGGCTTATTGAGCTGCTGCAGGATTTGGCCAAAGCGGGGAAAACGATTATCACGGCCACCCACGATCTAGATATCGTAGAACAGATAAGCACAAGGGCCATCGTCTTTGGTGAGGATCATACTATCAAAGCGGACTCCAACTGTGATACGGTGATGAACAATCTTGAATTATTGATGTCCGCAAACCTGATTCACAAGCATATGCACCGGCACGGCAAGCTAATGCACGAGCATCTGCATTCGCNNAATTGGGACGATGACAAAAGAAAGACGCTTGGCAAGGACTTTCAAAGAAAAACAAGGTGTTTTTAGTTTCGGCGACGTGGTATCGATCGGGACAAGCTAAAGCCATCGGTGAAGCTATCGGAGCAGGTAAATGGGGTGATGTCGCGCCGTTAGTGGATGATAACATGATCGACGCCTTCGTTAGAGCAGGCGACGCGGATACCTGCAACAAAAAGATCGCCGAGTTGCTCGACACTGGAGTGACGCAGGTTGCGGTTGGCAGCCCAACAGACCCTGACGTCGAAGAAGCCATAAAGATTTGCGGAACGGACATCATCCCGCCGTTTAAGGGATGCTGTTAACGACTGGAAAGGTTTATCCGTCGGCCAACCTGAACGGGTACCCGGTGGGGCGCTTCTTTTTCTGCTTTTTTTGCGCAAGATTCCGAACGACGGCACAAAAAAGCGGTGATTCCCGCTTTGGTGGGCTTGTGATTCGTCCGTGAGACACTTTTTCAGTTTCGTACCCCAGATCTTCGAGCACAACGACCTCGCCGTCATATCCAAGGCTGTCCCAATATGCGCAAATATCGACCAAGTCGAAACTTGGGTCGGCAAGCACGAAGAGATCTCTATTAAGAAGCGCGACTTCTTGAAGCATTTTCTTAGATTGGCTCGGTTCTTTGCCGTGAGTTGTGACGGCAACGATGTCTGTTGCATCGACTTTTAGCCGTGCACAGGCTAACTGCGACGACGATATTCCTGGAATAATCTCGGCATCGTGCGGAGCTTTCCTGCCTAGCCCGGAAAGCATAGGATCTCCCGTAGAGAGAATACAAGCATCGTCTTCTACTCGCAAGTCGTAGCTTTCTAAAACGGTCGCGTCTCCCCGAATGTGCTCTTTTGCCAGTCCCAGTGCTCTAGCTGAGCCGTAAACGTGCCTTGCGTTCTTGATGGCGTCAATCGCCTTCTGGGTCAGCATCCCGGGTCCTGCACCAACGCCTACAATTTTCACGCTCGCCCTCTTGCCGCTTGCTGCGCAGCAGTGTTTCTTCTCATCCAATGTCTCTGATTATCTTCCCAGCCCTATCTATGATGATGATTCTTGCTTTTGTGCGCGTCTTCAGAGCCGTCAATGCTACCGTGATCCCTTCTGCGTAGGGGTCCCTATCAAACAGTTCTTGAACGGTGTCAGCCTTCATTTCGTTCAATATGTCGGGCTTAGCCCATTTTAGAATCAGCGCCGGCAGACCTATTATGATCGTTTCTTTGCCTTCAGCTTTTTGAAAAACTCTTTCGAGATTGCTGCCCGCAATGAGCGTGATGTGATCTGGAAAGTACATTTTTGCATATTTGAATCCCGTTCGGCCTGTTGTCAAAGCGACCCTATCGGCAGTTTCTGCGAGATTCTCGGCTGAGCCAACCAAGCATTCATTCCAAGGTTCAACGAATCCGGTTGTACCAAGGACTGAGACTCCGCCAAAAACGCCCACTTTTTCGTTAAGCGTCTTTTTGCTTATCGCAGCTCCGTTGATGGCCGAAAGCTTTACGAGCGCTCCCTTGAGCCCTATACTGCGCGTGGCCTCACCGATCGCGTTTTCGATCGACCACCGCGCCTCCGGGCTTATGGCTGGAGTTCCGTAGGGTGCTCGCAATCCGCGTTTCTTGACGATTCCAATTCCTTCTCCAAGAGATAGCTGGATTCCGACTGCCTTGAAAGCTTCCGCCTCAAAAATGAGCCCCTCAGTTACATCTTTCGAGTGATCGCTCCTCGGTTTTTGTGCGCGTGCCCAGCCGTCGGCAGAGGTGGTGTGAACTTTTACTCGAATTCCAATCGGCGTTAGGATGTCGACTTGCGTCGTTGGCTCTGCGATTGACAGCACCGATGCCTTTGCGGCAGCCGCGGAAATCGTCCCGGTGGTAAGCCCACGTTTCAGCAACGTCCCGGAAGCAGTCAGCGTGTAAAGTCCACTGTCGATGCGTCGCTTAAGTTCAGGTAGGGAAAGCCCAGACCGCGTTAGCCATTTTTGCGGGATCGCAAAGCCTGCCACCGGGTCGATTAAGCTGCACATTTTTCAGCCGATTTATCGGAATGACATCGATATCAGCTCATTAGCGACCGCCACTGCCACAGGCGTCCCTCCTTGGGTACTGACGCTCGTTATTGACGGAATTTTGAGTTGTCTGATCTGCTCTTTTGACTCAGCAGCATTGACAAATCCTACGGGCGTCGCAACGAGCAGCGCGGGTTCTATACCGTCGTGCACCATTTTTGCCACTGTAAGTGCTGCAGAAGGGGCGTTTCCGATCACGACGATCGAATCTGTTAGGTGGCTTCCTAGCAGCGATAGACCCGCGGAAGCGCGTGTAAGTTCTCCATCCGAAACGTCGTCGCTTTCTGGAAGCGCGCAGATGACGTCCCCCCCAAAACGGGCTATGTCCTTCGTTATGCCAACGCGAACCATGTTGATGTCCGTGTAAAGGTTCGCACCTGCCCTTATTGCCGCAATCCCTGCTTTTATCGGATTGTGACAGAACCGAAGCAGTTCAGCGAATTGAGGATTGCCTGTCGCCATTACCACGCGCTGCTTAATCTTGCCTTCAGGGCTCTCATCCGCAATAATTTCGCTCACTATCTGCTGTGATCGATGCGCTATACGCAGCGCTTCTGCGGTGGCTGCGCCCATCAAGCTGCTGGTTGACCTTGGTTCGCGTTTAGTATCCATACTTTCTTCGGTACCCCCTTGGCGTTATGATCTTGTCTTTCCAGACGAATGATTCACGATTTCCCACTATAATAGTTGTGTGCATGTCGATTATCGCTTCATGTTCCATAAGCGTCTCCAACGTGGTCACGGCGGTCATTTCTCCCGGCCTCGTGCCGTTTTGGACGATGCCCACGGGAACGTGAGGTCGGTGTTTTTTAAGCAGTTCGATGGACCTCGCTAGATTGCGCTTCCGTCTTCTGCTCTGCGGGTTGTACAACGCGATGACAAACCCGGATTCAGCTGCTGATGTGAGTCGCTTCTCGATGTCTGCCCACGGTATCAACAGGTCGCTAAGGCTGATGATCGCGTAGTCACTGGAAAGCGGCGCCCCCAGTATGGCAGCCACAGCATTTACCGCGGTCACGCCGGGCACAATTTCAACATCGATCGTGCCGTCTTGTGCTGCCAGCAGTTCTAAGACGAGACTCCCCATACCAAATACGTTGGGATCCCCGCCACTAACGATCGAAACGTTGTTTCCTTCTGAGGCTAGCTCTATCGCCTTTTTTACCCGCTGCACTTCTTCCCCCATAGCGCCTTTGATGACCTTTTGATTGCGAAGCAGAGATGAGATCTGGTCGATGTACGTTGAGACCCCGATAACGTAGTCGGATTGGGCAATGGCGCTAGTCGCTCGCAAGGTAATGTCTTCAAGTGAGCCAGGACCAATTCCAACGACCTGAATTCTACCGGGCGATTGCAACTGTAACACCTCCATACGCTCGCTTTGTGAGGAGTAGCTCACAAAGGTTTGAAAGCGCGAGCGCGCACGGTTCTGCTACGCCAGAAAGACCGAGCATTTCCGCTCTTGAGCTCGTTTGACCCCTTGTAGCGTCGATGATCTGTTTTGGCACAAAGGCGATCGGTTTTCCTAGCTCGAACGCAGCTTCGCTTATGCCCTGCTCACTCAATTTCAGATATGCGGTCGCAATAGTGTCTACATCTTCTATCGACGCATTGAGTTCGACAAGACTCGAATTGATTGCTTCGAGCACCATAGATTTGTCAATGCCCTTGCGAGCTCCGACGCCGACTGCGAGGGCACTAACATTTTTTCTCGAGAGCACGGCCACATCATCGTCGACGATCACGATCTTCGGCCCGGTCAAGTGCGCAATTTCGACCGGTTTGAAAAGGAAAGTCGTATTGAGTGCTTTTGTGCTGGTGCGATTGACGATTGTGCGATTCAAGCGAGCTGCGATAGCTTCTACGCTTTGAACGTCATTTGCTTCCGTCGCGGTAGAGATCACCGCGAGTCGTACGACGTCTTTTTTGTGGAGCTCGCGCGCGATTCGGTTGGCCCCCCGATGACCGCCAACTATAGGAATAGCGTAGTTTAATCGATCATCTACGGCTATTACGGCCGGATCGACCCATTTTCCCTTTAAAAATGGAGCAATTTCCCTAACGACAATGCCGGTGGCCATTATGGCAATCACCGCTGTGCAGGAGGAGAGTGCCTCTTTGAACGCGTTTTTTTGATAGGTGACAATCTGCCCTCCGATTGCCGATTGAATGCGCTGTGCGCTAGCTATGTTTCGTTCAAAACAGAGGATAGCAATACTTAGGTCTTCGGCGAGTATAGGTACGACCTCCTTTCGCCTTCGAAGGTGAGCTCATCGCCAATCAAGATGATGGCCGACTTCGTAATTCCGGCTTCGCGTGCCTTGGTGGCTATGTCTGAAACGGTACCGGTGATTATAACCTGATCGTCCCACGACGCGTGATACACGACGCTCGTTGGAGTCTCTGGCGCGTATCGCACGCGCTGCATAATCGTATCAATCTTGTCAACGCCCAGAAAGATTGCCATGGTTGGCTTTAGGTTCGACAGCTCGACGAGTTGATCCTCTGCTAAAGTCTTGCCGGATGGCCGAGTAATAACGAGAGTCTCACTTGTCAGCTGCTGGCCCAATGCAGCGGCGCAGGCAAACACCGATGAAACCCCAGGAACTATTTCATAGTCGATACCATACGGCAGTATCGCCAGAATCTGTTCTCGCACCGCACTGTAAATCGTAGGATCGCCGCTATGGAGCCTCACGACGCGAAGGCCTTGTTTCCACGCATCAACGATCAAGCGCGTCGTTTGCTCGAGCGTCATTCCAAAACTATCAACTTTTTTTCCTTTCGCGTTTGATAGGACTTTAGGATTTACCAAAGACCCCGCATAAACAATCAAATCGGCGTCTTCAATCAGCTCCTTGCCCCTCAAGGTTATTAATTTTGGATCTCCCGGCCCTGCTCCAACAAAATAGACTTTCATGGTCGTTTGCCGTACATTATGCTAAAATATTCGCCCTTTAGAGGAAAATCCTTTTTGTAGACCCGTTCGCGTCCGGTGAATCCGTTCTCAAGCAACTTGAGGTCAAAAAATCCCCTCTTTTCCAGCGACGCAGCTATCTCGCGAGGTCTTGTCGCTTTGAGAACAAGAGTCGATTGCACGGCTGATCCGTCCGACACGACAAAAGATCCCTCTATCGACTCGTCGAACCTGGAGAAGGAAGCGGTAACTGAACTCACGCCAGGCACGGTTTCGACGTCGATGTGCGGCATGCGCCTTCTGAGCATCTTCGATATGTGTGAAAACGTGCTGAAAACATTTGGATCCCCCAATACTCCAAAAGCGGTCCGCCCCCTAACGGCATAGGCGGCGATTGTCTCTACATTGCCATACCACGCCGCTTCAAGTTCCGCTTCATCGTACGTCATCGGAAACTGGAGGATCTCCGGATCGGCATACGGTTTGGTGAGTTCATAAGAGATACGCCCCGGAACAAACACTTTAATCGCTGACGTCAGCACGTTCACTGCCTTTAGTGTCAGCAATTGCGGATCTCCAGGTCCAAGTCCTACTCCAATTAGCACGCGCCCACCACCATGAAGACTGGATTATAGGGGGTGAATGCGGTGAGGTTTTCAAGTTCGTGGCCCTTGGCGATGTTGACAAGTAGCACTTCCTTGAATACCCCGATCTCTTTCATGTACCCGATTGCGTCGGCAGTGACTTCAAGTCTTGCAGCGTTGAGAACAAAGCGCCTGCAATGTGGCACGAGGAGGTCGACTGTCCGTCTGAAGTTCTTAGTTCCGCCAATGAATGCTTTGTCGATCGCATTTGCGTACGCTTCCAAGACGGAAGGGGCCTCGCCCCGGAGGAGGGTAATGAGCGCCGAGACCCCTGCTTCGCTGAAGTTTTGTTTGGCCGTTTCAATAGACTCAGATCTCTGATCCACGGCAATGATCTTGTTAGTCTTTTTCGAGGCTGCGATTGACACGCTGCCCGTTCCGCAGCCAATATCGGCAAATGTCTCACCGCTGCTTATCTGGAGCTTTTCTAATGCTATCGCAATGATTTCTGCTTTAGTCGGGCCGCCGCTCACCATTCCTTAGGGCTCCTTTCGCGCCATAATCTATCCCGCTACACTTGCATAAATACGTTGAGGACGCTGCTACAAGCGAGAGAGGGCCAAGTGCGAGACAAAGGCGCGTAAGCGGCGTAGCAGGTCTGCAAAAGCAACGTGGCTATCTCGGGCATCCAGTTCGATGCTAGTCACGGCATGAAACTTGTTCCACATCACTTTCAGCATCACTTATCGTGCCGGTGCGGGGTTAAGTCGCCATAGTCGTGTCCACTCACATAGTGATGTTCTTCCCCTGATGCATTGAGCGGATCGACGTGTATCACGGCGTCCGAGAGATAGGTAAGGTGATACAGGAGCTGATGGCGGACCTCTTTCGCAATGACGTGCCCTGCTTCAACTGATAACTCGGGATCTGCGGCAATATTTACCTCAGGGAGGAGGCGGTGACCACTCCACCGGACGCGCACCTCCGTAACGTCCTTCATGCCTTCGGTGTGCACGGCGGCATCCCGAATCTCGTCGGAAATTGCGGGATCGATGCCGTCGATTGCCCGGGTAAATACCTCCTTGCCTGAGCCCCACACAATACGCAAGATGGCCACGGTTATGACAAGTCCGACGATTAGATCGGCAAGCGGAAAGCCGAGGTATACGCCCACGGCTCCGAAAAACACGGCCAAGCTTGTCAGCCCATCGATGCGGGCGTGATGGCCATCGGCGATGAGCCAGCGCTCGCGATCTCCTTGCCAACGTTGATGCGAAAGACCGCAACGATCTCGTTGCCTGCAAACCCGATCAATGACGCGGCCACCACCGCCCACAGAAACTGCACCACCTGCGGATGAAAGACGCCGTTAATTGATTCGTAGCCTGCTAGAATAGCGCTAAAAAGAATGGTGAGCACAATGGCGATGCCCGCCAGATCCTCCACCCGTCCGTACCCTTAGGTGAAGCGCTTCGTCGGCTTCCACGTGCTCATGCGAAAGGCGAGCCAGAGCGGGATAGCCGTCAATGCGTCGTCCACGTTGTGGATGGTGTCGGCCAGCAGCGCAACGCTTCCCGAGTAGTAAACGATAACGGCTTGTAGGATCGCGGCCGCCATCAGTCCTACCAATGACCACTTGAGTGCCCAGATCCCTCGTTTCGAGGCGGGGATGGACGGGTCAATCACACCGTGCGTGTGGCAGTGTGAATGCTCACTTCGATGGGAATGCATATCGGCGCTCGGATGCGGGCGCTTAAGAGTCACCGTTGACACTGCAGCCTACTGGCGGTAGTATCCCCCCTTATTGTTGGTCGCAAACCTACCGGACTTCAACGCCTCCGTAGAGCGTCTTGATCTCACAACATCTCTTCGTCCTTCGTATTGACGTAATGGAAGAATATGTCCGGACATATCTTGTATACCTTCTTTCCAGCGTATTCAGCCATGTTCCCGGATGCGAGAAGGATTACGTCAACGCCTCTCGATGCATAGGAAATCGCCTTGTTAATCACATCTACTCCAAAATCAAGTGAAATTGCGTGATGCTTCGCTAGCAGCTTGGCATTTGTCCCCATCGCGCCGATTTTTGTTCCCCTGTTGCTCTCGATCAACTTTTTTGCACGCCCTGCGACACGCTCATCGTACCGTTCGTTGTCGTGCACTTTGAAGATTACAATTTCCCCTTTCTTTGGGGCGCTGTCATCGTCCAACCCGACGACTGCCATGCCGTCTTTTTGTGTGAGGATTTCTCCATCGCTAGCACCCTCTGGTGCAACGACCCACGAATCACGTGAATGAGCAAGCGCAACACGCGCTCCTTTACGCAACCCCTCTGAATTCTCAAAAAATTTTATCGATGGCGCTTCGACTTTTGTGACGAGGTCCATTATGTCAAATGGCGCTTCTCCCCGTTTGCAGACGAAGTTCCTCGCCTGCAGTTCGTTATATATGGATACAAATGACGGTAGTTCGAGGCTTGATAGTCGGCCGATCTCCGCATCCGAAAATACGTCTTCTGGAGTTCCACGCCCCACTATCTTTCCATTCTTCATAATGACGCATTCATCCGCCCACGAGGCAGCAAACTCAACGTTGTGTGTGGCAACGACGATTGTCCGTCCCTTGGAGTGGAACTCATCGAGGAGGTCGTTAAACTCAAGGCATCCCAGCGGGTCCAGTCCAGAATGTGGCTCATCAAGGGAGATAATTTCAGCATCCATAACCAAGGTGCCTGCCAAGGCAACCCGCCGCTTCTCCCCGCNNGGCCCAAAGGCGACGTCCTGGTACACCGTCGGCGCAAACAACTGATCGTCGGAGTTCTGGAAAATCATTCCGACCTTGGTCCTCACCCAGTCGATATTGGCAGCGTTGACAGGTTTGCCGAGAATTGTCACCTCGCCGCTCGTAGGCATGTGGAGGCCATTTAGGTGCAAGAGCAAGGTCGTCTTGCCACTTCCGTTCTCTCCTAAGAGGACTACCTTTGTGTGCTCTTTAATTTTGAGATTGATCCCGTCCAAGGCAGCGGTGCCGCTGGGGTACTTGAACACGACGTTCTTAAACTCTATGGCTGACGCCATCACATCACCCCCACCAACACTATGCCTGCGACGATAGCGAGCGCGAATGCTGCGAACAGATAGTCTTTCTTGGCGAAACGCTCAAACTTACCTCCGATATCGGCGTTTTGCCTATACCCGCGCGCCTGCATGCTCATAATGACTCTATATGACCTATCGAAGGATCGAATGAACAGCATCCCTGCGATGACAGAAAGGTTGTTTATTTTTTTAAACCAGCTTAACTTCGAGGAGAATCCCAGTCTCGCCTGTTGAGCGTGAAACATCGTCGTGAACTCCTCTGCAATCACCGAGACATAGCGAAACATAAGCAACATTAGGTTCCTCAGCTCAACCGGCATCTTGTACCACCTGAGCGCTTCGATCAATTCTAACTGCGACTTGGACTCCACGAGGAGGAACAGAATCGACACTGAAGCAAGGACTCGATTGGCTAGCAGCCACCCTGAGGCGATTCCCTGGGCATATACTGGCCATATCACCGTAAAAACCACGGTGGATCCGTACGTCCAAGCCTGGACGACGAAAAGGAACACAGCGATACCAATGGGGTACAACAACAGTTTCAGGTAGGCAGCACGTGCACGGACCGAGTAAATCGTGATGGAAAGCACCGCAACGAAAACGGTACCGGGCACGTACCACCGCGTTGCTGCGGAAAGTGCGAGTATGACAATAAAAGCGGCGGGTAGCAGGACCCGGGCATCAACGTGCCTGAAAACGCTGGTGCCGGGGCGATCCGAGCCTAAACCGCTTTCGCCCAGTAGTTTTGCAGGGTTCCATTCAGGAGCGTATTTCTTTAGATCCATCGTTCCCCCTGTCTATATTCGCCTGTGATTTCTGTGGGGTTCCTTCCAGAACTTTAGGGAGCTTCATTTTTCAATGGACGTGATGCGTACCCTTAGCGCATCTGGCGGTGAGCTAGCGGGTGGTTTCCCGCCTTTTATCCACCTGTCTGTGTCTCACATACCGGCCCAGGAAAAGCATCGCAAAAAACCCTAGAGTGGTGAGCAGCCCCGATAATGGATCCCCATTTATTATTTCAACCATCAGTTGTGCCTCGTAACTTCAGTTTTGCCTTGTCCTTGTATGTTGCTTGTTTCTTCGAACGTCATTACCCAAAGGTAGCCGCACATGAAGCCGCCAGCCATACCTATCGAACCAAATCCAATGTATTCCATGTTTTGAGTAACGTAGTACCACGAATCGTGGGCCTGTCCACCCCCATCTGCGGTAGCTAAACTGTTAACCTTGTCATCAGCGCCCCCACTCATATTGAAGCCAAGGGCGGTTCCAACGTAGAAGCTGCTGATGATGAACGCACACAGTAGCGCACATGCTATCAACGCGTTCTTAGTAAATTTGTCCATCCTACTTACCCCCTACAGTCGACCTGGTCGGCGCCGGCGTATAGCCGGCATACTTCATCATTTCAGACCGCACCTCCAGTCGTCTCAGTCGTCTTGACCGGTGGCGGTGTCCAGCCGGCATACTTCATCATTTCAGGCCGCACCTCGGCGATGTAGCGCACGACAAGCCCGGTAAACACGAGCTCCATTATCGCGAGGGGGAGCTGTGTCGGCGCATATCCCAGCAAGAAGATACCAATATAACGAAGCACCGCTTCCGGATGAATCGATATGGCGAGCTCAAATGCCGCTGTGAGATAAGTGAGGATGTCACCTACAAATCCCGCCAGTCCAGCAGCCCAAAAAATGCTTGTACGCCCCCGCAAACCTAGCCACACCCCGTATCCACTAAACGCTCCCACAATTCCCATCGACCAGTCGTTCGCACCGATCGTTGTTAGCCCTCCGTGTCCGACGAACGTTTGGAAGAAGAGAACTATGGAAGTAACGGCAGCCACGGGAAATGGTCCTACGATGATAGCGGCCATAGGCGTCCCACAAGGATGGGAGCTTGACCCAGTGACTGGTACAGGAACGTGCCATACCGAGATAACCAGCACGGCTGCAGACATTAGTGCTAGCATAGGCAGATACTGAGCGTTGTTTATTGACTTCCGTCGAATTTGAATAACTCCGATGCCAATAAACACTAGAGCGACTANNATTAAATCAATTTTTTTTGACATAAGTCAATTTATCTTAATTCGCTACCTTGTAAGAACAGTCTTTTCATTTATACGTTGCGCGGTGCTCGCTTTTCCGGGAATCATCACCCTCTGGCTTGCCATTGGAGTCGGTGACATTGGGCTAAGCCTCGCAGTCATCCTTAGCGCGTTACGAATCGGCAGCAGGTGATAATGGGGGTATGTGGTGTTTATCGCCTGTTAAAGGAGCTTCCGTGGTGTATTTTGGCGAGTTCGCACAAAGCGTTTCCTCCTATTGCTGCCCAATTCAATGAAACATGTCTTGGAATATCTGCACGGACACGAGCGAAGCACGTACTATACCCTGTTTGTTATCGCGCACCTAAAAAGCGTGCCGCTGGAAAAGGTTGCCGAATTACGTGCACGCTATCTGTGGTGTTTGAGGACCACTCTAAGATTAATGCTCAGAGTTGCACCGTCAAAAGCTTAAATTTCGCCTTCGACAAACGGCAAATTGACGATGGTGACACATTTGCCGGTATAGGTTGCGGCACGGGAAACGTATCGAAAGCTAATGCTTTGTAATACCCACCGTAGAATGCGTATTTTTGAGCTCTTGTCCCGTTGCGCGCGCTAACGTTTGTGACGGCCGGAGCAGTTATGGGGCAAATTTATTAACCGGAATCCTGCATGAACAGATGATGCAAGGCCTCCTCGTTGCTGGAACTCAAAGCGGGATCGGAAAGACCACAATTACGCTCGCCATCCTGAAAGCGCTTAAGGACTCAGGATACAGCGTGCAGTCATACAAAGTCGGCCCAGATTTTATCGATCCAAGTCACCTCGAAAAGGTGACCAACGCACCTTGCTACAATCTTGATTCGTTCATGATGGGTGAGGAAGGCGTCAAGAGAGAGCTTGCAAAATGTAACGCGGACTATGCAGTCATAGAAGGGGCGATGGGCATGTACGACGGGATATCGAGCGACGCTAAGATTGCAGATATTCTAAGGGTCCCTGTTCTTCTTGTGATTGACGCGAGCGCTTCTTCTGAAAGCGTTGCAGCACAGGCATTGGGGTTCATCAGGTATTCGCGTTATACCCCTTACCAGTTGACGATCGCCGGGATCATAGCAAACCGCGTCCGCAGTCAAAAGCACGCTGAAAGCATTCGCCGGGCGTTAGCTGCAATAAATGTCCCGCTGATGGGGGTCGTTGCCGCGGACGTTCAGGGAATTCCGTCTCGGCACCTCGGATTGTACATGGGGTCCGAAACGTCGTTGCCCGGCGCTACCCTAAAGTCAATCTACGACTCACTCGATATCGAGTCCATCCAACGGGTAGCGACGCAAATCACGGTCGATAAGCCGGAGGAGCTGCGTCACACAACCGATACACTGATCGGGGTCGCATACGACGCCGCATTTTGCTTCTATTATCGCTCAAACATTGAAGCGATTCAAAAGCGCGCGCAAGTGGTCTATTTTTCTCCGATTCACGACGCGCTGCCCGAGGTAGATGGGTTGTACTTCGGCGGCGGCTATCCCGAACTATATGCCGCACAATTGAGCACCAATACGCACCTTCTGAACGACGTCAAATCGAACGCAGAAGACGGCATGCCTATGTACGGCGAGTGCGGGGGGCTTATGTTCCTCTCACGCTCACTCTCCACGGTTGAGGGTAAAAGAGTCTCACTTGGAAACGTGCTCCCGTTGGACGTCCAAATGACAAAGAAAAGACAAGCATTGGGACACGTCTCAGTAGAGGCAGTCAGGGATTGTGCAATTGCGCGCAGCGGCGATATTCTTCGCGGGCACGAATATCACTACTCGACTGCATCCGTTGATGCTGACGCGCGATTCGCCTATCGCGTGACACAGGGCGACGGAATCGACGGACGAGATGGCATCGTGGAGGGCAATGTCGTGGCGTCGTATCTCCACGCGCACGCATACTCGATGCCGCACGAGTTCGATTTGTTTGTCGCAAACGCTAACGCTTCTTCTCGCTCATAGAATTGATTGCCGCAGCAAAGTTCCGCGTACAGAGCTACGTGCCAGCGTTCGTTGCCTATTGGCCGGCTTACCCTCAGCATGAATTGACAACTGGTCGGCGAGCGCGATGAGTACCCCCGCTGAGGCTTGGTCGCGACAACGAGTGGCGGAGAGGTCACGCGGAAGGCGCGGCAAAGAGCTCGTAAGCGTGGCTAAGACTGCTGTCAACGCAACGCCTGAACAGCGAAGGCAAAGCTTGCGATGAATGTCGCCGCCGTCAACATCGAAGAGCTTCCGTCCCTCTTTACTTATATGTGGAAAGCATGCCCGCCGCCGCGTTCCACAATGCGGTTAATCTTGCCGAGCGCATTCCCAACGCCCAAGACTGGGGAACGCTGAAATCGCGGATGAGCATTGAATAAAAGTAGGGGCAGGCGTCACAACAAGCTCAGTCGTGACGTGACGCGCACTACGGCGAGCGTGAGCGCCCATTTACCACGCGGCTCCGACCGACGCGAGCACTCTTGCAGCTGGGTATCGCGCGCACATTGTTTTGGATTACATGACGTGTGATCATGGGGCCTGAGGCCTAGCCGGGCGCGCAGGTCTTCACTCGCAAGGCGAACAAGGCGGCTCGCACGGGCAGCTGTACTATTTCCCAACTTGACGGAGATATTTAGTGAATTGCTCTATTTTTATTATGATTAATGCTTTTTTTCCAAAAATAATATAAACAATAAGTAATACACTCAAAGTCACCTATGACTGCAGACGTTGACTCTGAGATGGATGAGACTGATTTAGCGATACTTCACGCTCTCGTGAAGAACGCCCGTATCACGTTATCAAAGATGTCAGAAGACATCGACGTGCCTGATGCAACCATCTCTCACCGGCTAAAGCGGCTTGAGCGAGAGGTGATCAAGGGATACACAGTGATTCTCGACCCTGAGAAGGTGGGCTTAGAAATAACGGCGATCATCATCATCCAGACAGAGACCGAAAAGCACGGCGCGGTAAAAATCGCGCTCTCGAAACTTGACGAGGTTTCAGAGGTGTACAGCGTGTCAGGAGAGTATGATCTTCTGACAAAACTCTGGGCTCACAATATGGAGGAGCTCAATCAGATCATAAACAGCAAGATACGCTCGATTGATGGTGTCGACGATTTGACCGAGATGATCGTCATGGAGCGTGTAAAGGAGGGGACTGTGCCTCTCCTAGTGTAGTGGAGGGAAGGAAATGGCCTTGCTAAGCCTGAGCGAAATCGTGAAGAAGCCTGTGATTGACATTCGCGGGGAAAAAGTAGGAAAGCTTGCAGACGTGATCGTGTCGGCAGATGCGCCGTATCCAAAAGTAAAGGCCCTGACCGTGAGAACGTCTGATAAACACACGCTTAACGTTCCGTGGACACAGGTAGAAGGCTTAGGAAGACAGATCCCTCTTAAAGTCGGCCGTGACGAGATACAGCCGTACGACGTGCAAGAGCACGAGGTGCACTTGGTCGAAGATATTCTTGACAAGCAAGTCATCGACGTGCAGGGAAAGAAGTTGCGACGCGTCAATGACCTGCAGCTCTCCGGCACCAATGGCTCTTATCGACTCATCGGCGTCGACATCGGCATCCGTGGGCTGCTGCGGCGGCTCGGATTAGAAAAAGTCGCTGATAGCTCCCGGCTTCACTTAGAGGGCAATTACATCAGTTGGGACGCTGTTGATACGCTACACAGCGGGCCATCAGCGGTGCAGCTGAAAGTCCCCAAGCACAAGATAACTAAGTTTCACCCCGCCGACATCGCGGACATCCTCGACCAGCTCAGTGTGAACGACGGATTGAACCTTATTAACTCGCTTGATGAAGAGGCCGCTGCGGATACGTTGGAAGAAACGAGCCCTGAGCGGCAGGTCTCGCTCATCGAAGGGATGGAGACCGAGCGCGCGGTCGAGATTCTAGAAGAGATGTCACCAGATGACGCCGCGGACTTGCTCGCGGATCTCCCCGTGGATCGCGCAGAAGCTATCCTCGACCTTATGGAACCGGACGAGTCGGAGGATATACGAGAGCTCCTCGAATACCCAGAGGACTCGGCAGGCGGCATCATGACAAATGAATTCGTTGCGGTTCATGCAGACTTCACCGCACAACAGGCGATAGAGGAGATCCGCAACGCTGCAGCAGATGTTGAGACCATTTATTACATCTACGTCATCGCGAAGGACGAGACGCTTGTGGGGGTGATCTCACTGCGTAATCTCTTGCTCGCACGCCCTGAGGAAAAGCTCTCTGCGTTCATGCACACCGATATTATCACAGTTCAGCTGATGGACGACCAGCGCGACGTGGCAAAGAAAATCGCCAAATACAACCTGCTCGCGCTTCCCGTCGTGGACGAAGAGAAAAAACTGAAGGGCATCGTCACCGTTGACGACGCGATTGACATCGTTTTACCGACCGCGTGGAAGAAACGGGTTCCTAAGGCGTTTGGCTGAAGGGAGTGTCGCGTCTTGGATTACCGGATCGTCACTCGGTACTTCAGGAGCCCGTGGTTCATCAGACTCGCTCTGTTCCTGGCCATCATGGGGCCGGGGATTATCACCGCCAGCGTCGACAACGATGCGGGCGGCATCACCACCTACTCCCTTGCCGGCGCGCAATTCGGCTACCTATTGCTCTGGACGCTCATCCCCATGACGGTGGCACTCGCTGTGGTGCAAGAGATGGGCGTACGCATGGGCGTCGTTTCGGGTAAGGGACTCGCCTCTTTAATACGTGAGAAGACAGGCGTTAGATTGGTCTTCTTTATCATGGTCTTGCTGCTGGCCGTGAATTTTGGCAACACACTCGCCGAGTTCTCCGGCATAGCTGTGAGTGGCTCAATTTTTGGCATTCCTCCGTACGAGTCACTGCCGCTTGCCGCCCTTTTCGTGTGGTTGTTAGTCGTTCGCGGGAGCTATAGAAGCGTCGAAAAAATATTTTTGGTCGGATCGGCGCTCTACGCCTCGTATATTATTTCGGGATTTTTGGCACATCCTGATTGGAAACTCGCTGCTGCAAATACGTTTATACCACACATTACGCCTACTGCTGCCTACATCACCATGCTCGTCGCGTTGGTGGGGACGACGATCTCGCCATGGATGCAGTTCTACATCCAGGCGTCTGTTGTCGAAAAAGGGATTCCGCTCAAGCACCTCATCTACTCACGGCTTGACGCCATTGCCGGTTCGATCGTGACGAACGTCGTGGCATTTTTTATTGTCATAGCCTGTGCGGCAACCATCTTCGTGCACGGGATTCCCGTGAACACGGTCGCTGACGTATCCGCCGCGCTTGCCCCGCTGGCAGGAAACTACGCATCTGCACTGTTTGCCTTTGGCTTCTTGAACGCCTCACTGTTTGCAGCGAGCATTTTGCCCCTCTCGACGGCACATTCCGTCTGTGAAGGAATCGGCTTTGAGTCAGGCGTCTCCAAGACCTTCCGAGAAGCCCCAGTATTTTACGGACTCTACACAGGGACAATAGTGCTAGCAGCGTTCTTCATCTCGCTCCCAAACGTGCCCCTCCTTTCAATCCTCTATTTGTCACAAGTCGGCAACGGAATTCTGCTCCCTGTCATCCTTATCTATATGCTCGTCATCGCGAACGACAAGAAGATCATGGGCGAGTACGTCAATACGAGGATGTTCAATTACATCGCGGGGGCAACGGTCGCCATTATGATCGGATTGAGCATCGCACTCATATTCATAGGGTTTCTCTAATACCCGCGTCTTGAGACGATCTACAGCTTATTCGTGCTCTTATTCTCGTTTTCCATTTTGCGATGTGTGTGCTGCGGCGTTAATTGCTGCTGGTCTTACAAACCCGTTGTCATCTGGAACAATCAACATAATCTTGTTATCTTCTGCGAAGCTCAGCGAGGGGAGCGATGGCCGGGGCGATAATTACGGCGACCGAAGCGAAAGCGCGTGCTCTTCTTCAGTACGGATTTAATTTGACCTGGACAACGACCGGTGCAGCATAACGGCGAAGACGACAAAACGGCGTGCGAAACAGCGATGGCAAGCGCGAGTTAAGGGTCGTATCACAACACATAGCCTTGGCGATACTCCCGTGAGGGGCGAGGCCAGCTGACGTGAGTATATCGGTGCACCTCGGAACACCCGATGCCGAAGGCCAAAGAGGATCGGTGGGAGCCTCTAAACACCTTTGCACAGTGGTAACTGGGAGAAGCAGCCTCGTTAGAATGAGCCCGACCAAAGATTTTTATAGAGTTTGTCGCACTTACGCTTACCCCGCATGGACATCTCGCAACTCATACAGTCAATCGTGCTCGGTATCATACAGGGCATAACCGAGTGGCTTCCGGTCAGCAGCAAGGCGATGATGTCCGTGATACTGGTGAGCTTCTACAATATGAATCTCACCGAAGCGGTCTACTACGCTATTTGGTTGCATATCGGGTCGTTGTTCGCCGTCGCGCTGTTTTACCGAGGCGATATCCTCAAACTGTTGCGTAACGTGCCCACCTACGTGCGAGACGTTCGCCATCCGAGCGGGTACAACCGACTGACGACGTTTCTCATCATCGCGACGTTTGCTACCGCGCTCGTTGGCGCTCCGTTGCTCGTCTTTGGCCTGACAAAGCTGCAGCTGACGGGGAGTTACGCCATCGCGTTTATCGGCGCGCTCCTCATCGGCACCGGGCTGCTGCAACTGCACGCACGGCAGAGAGTCGGCAAACGAAACAGGTCGCTCTCGTCAATAGATGCTATCATCGTAGGGATGTTGCAAGGCGTGGCAATACTCCCAGGATTCAGTCGCTCAGGACTGACCGTGTCGGCGCTCCTCTTGCGTCGTTATTCAGCACAGGACGCTCTCAATTTGAGCTTTCTGATGTACATCCCTGCCGTGATCGGAGCTGAAATAGGGCTGACCGTAATAAAAAGCGGCTCGTACTTCACCGTTTACGCTCTTATCGCCATCGTCATCGCGTTCTTCTTTTCGTTATTAACCATTAGCACGCTCTTGAGGATGGCTGAACGGATAAACTTCGGCTATTTCTGCATCCTTATCGGGTGTTTGGCGTTGGTGCCGCTGCTCATCACACTGTCGGGCGTCCTGCCTGGCGTTTAAGCGACCGAGCACCGCTGATCTCTGTTTATTTGCGCTCTCCCTTTCCTAGCGGCGGCACCTCGTGCCCGATAAGCGGAGTTTCCTGATAATCTTTTTTTACGCGAGAATAATGGGATCCGTATTTCCAATCTACGCCTCAGAAAATGCGCAACGGACCGCAACTTTCGAGGTCGTCTTTTCCACAGGAATGCCGCACGAAATCTCTCCCGTCGGCATCCATCTCACTTGTGAGGGACGTACGCAGCGATGATCAACTCCGTACGCTCAGTTCAAGCCGCCGGTGCCGTGTCATCGCTCACGTGCCAGCGCGTCGCATCACGACGATAATGATGGTAACGCCCGCCAAAGCAAAGAATCGCGCGTCAGCTCTTTTGAGCCTCAACAGGTCTGCACGTGCCATCCGCAGTCACAGATTCTCCGCGAATCAGATCGTGCCTAGACCTAGACGCCTCAGCTACCGGCTGATGACGCGAGCGCGTTTTCTGGATCCGCTCCCACTCACCAGTTTCACGCCGCTCTGCCATTTAAAAGTCATTACAGAATTTATATGTATGCCGATGCCGTGCGATCGTGTGCCGCGCCGCGCTCATTTCTTATGGAACTTCGCTCGCGTAAAAACATCCGTGTGCTACCTATCGGACGCGTCGGTCACTCACGCAGGATCCACGATAGACTCTGCGTAGGCAGGCCTGATGATGGTCAACTGCCCTACGTGCTACCGCTTGCGATGTCCTCTTTTTGTGCTTTTTGAGCTTGCGCCCAGCACTGGACGAGACGAAACCCTATTCCGTTTTTTTAACGTAGGGCGTCGTACGAAGCAATTGCTTCACACGTGTAACTGTCTCGAACAACGGTCATGTGCGCGCTCATCGGACGCCGTGACGGCTGCATCCGCGCCGGCAATTACGTCTTCCACACGTGGCTTAGCGAAAACCTGCCGCGAGTCGCCCGATCTAGCTGCTCGGTGAATTCAAGGGCGGACTTGAGAAACTCGGCTCGCACGAGCGCTTCAGAGAACGTGGGATCGGCGTCGTGCACCATGCGCGCGAGCACAAACGAAACGAGACTTGGCTCCAGGTATCGGTGTTCGTATCTTCGTGCGACTTCATCGACCGCCCGCTGTAACAGCTCACGGAGGCGCTCCTGTTGAGCGGCGGCACCAAAGTCAATCGTTTCGGCATACGCTTGATTCAACGTGCTTACTCGCATTACCTACACCACGAAACCGCTGGTTTGCCAATCGGCTTAAACTTTGTGATTTGATCGCGTTTTCTGAAGTTTGAATGCTCGCTTCCCTCTGACGCGTCCCAGCAATAGCACCGTACAGCTGTCAAGCGCGATAGCGGCGAAAACTGCACGAAACACACGCAAATGCGCCGCTGGTAAGTAACGCGCCTCTCGAGCGGTTTTATCTACACACGCAGCCTGAATCAACAGTGATACACGAGTAACGGAGCGGAACGGGAAAAAACAGGGAAGGGACTAAGGGCAAAGAGGGGTATATAAGCGACCGATCATCGTGATAAGCGACTCAGACGCCCAAGACTTCTCCCGACGTTATGCCCGCTACAAACCGGGTGAGCGCCCACAGCCCAGTGTGGCCGGAGTTTTCATTGGCTGTGATCTCGGCCGCACCGATGGCTTTTCCGCTATCGTCGCGATCGAAAAGATTGGGCTCAGCCTACTCACCGGCGGAGCGCCCGATGCCCCGTGGGCAACGCTTGGTGGCTTGCGCCAGGGTCGCGGTGAGCCGCCCGATCAACCAGTCAATCTGCAGGTTCGCCACATAGAGCGGTTACCCTCGGGCACGCCCCTACTCGCGATCATTGGTCGGGTTCGCGCGCTCACACCGAAACGGTCGTCCGGGGCACGGCGGTTAGTGCCACACTACCTCGTCGTGGACGCCACGGGCGTGGGCATGTCCGCCATCGACGCGTTCCGCGCGGCACACCTCCAGCCGATGCCCGTAGTGATCGGCGGAGACGACGTTTCGTACGAAGACGGCTTTTACCGCGTCCCGAAGCGTGAGCTCGCACGCTCAGTGAAGCTGCTGCTCAACAAAAGTTGGCTCCGCGCCGCAAACGACCTGCCGCTATGGGACCTGTTGAAAGATGAACTGCGGGATTTCGGCACGAGGGTCAGCATCAGTTCCGGCAGCCCATGGGAAGAGGCGTGGCGCGACGGCGAATACGATGACGTTGTGCTAGCAGCAGCGCTTGCGTGTTGGTACGCGCTTCAGTACTAGTTCAGCTCAAGTACACGGCTTGAGGAAACCACTGCGTGACATCGCGCTTGGAGGCAGGACTGCTGAGTCACGCCGGTTATTCACATCACGACACGGTATTCTGACGCCACGCTAACCCTGTAAGCGTGAGAGGGGGTGCAATCCAACCAACTGTCTCGGGCAGCTTAGCCTCGACTTAGTCAACTCCTTGATCGCCCTCTCAGCGGCCAAGGCAGAGGGTCTCGGTAACATACTAGTACGGGGCGTTGCGAATAGGCAGACTGGCGTCGTTGTCTTTCACGTGGTAATATTGAACGACTGCATCATGTTCTGTGCAATCCCGACGTAATTGTGGTACACATCTTGTGTCGCCACGTAAGTCAAAGCGTAACCGGTGTTGTTGACTAGCGTTAACTCGATGATCCCTTGTCTAGTAGTGCCTCCGCTAACGAGAGTAAAGGCGAGTTTCTGCGCAGGATAACCGGCGAGCGTAGTATTGCTTGAATTGTACGTGAAGCTAGTCGAGTTTTGCTGTAGTGCCAATATGAGATCCTGCGAATATTGATCGAGCGTCGTACCCTGTCCTAAATTCTCAGATACGATGGTAAATGACATGTCGACACCACTCACGTTAAAAAAGGCAATTGGTGCGTAGATTCCACCCCCGGGTTCTGAGTGTTGCCATGAAGGGGGATACTGGATCGCAATGCCGGCAGAGCTGTTCGTGTAGGTGCGGTATCCTGAGATGTTTTTAGGGGCGAACGTCGGGCTTCGCGTCGGTGAAGCGCTAGGTGAGGTGTTATTGCTAGTGCACCCCGCAGCGCAGACCGTGGCCGTTAGCAGGAGGGCCACGATTATCACGAAAAAGNNAAAGTGTTTTCGCATCTTAGAATCCCACTGACGGTACGATGTCGCGCTCTCACATATAGCTTCGCGTTTGTTCGTCATTAAGCGCACGACGATCACGCCGAGTTAGCTTACGGACGCCGTCCCGTTTTTGAAACAAATCCCCGTTGCCACGGTTGCGTTTATTTGGCGCGCGCGATCTAAGTATATTCTGGGGAAGCGGACGACATGTCGTAGCGTGCCATCGCACACAACCAATTAGCGCTCAGAACGTCTCAGGATTTGAGGGGGTATCTCAAAAGAGTCCACGTGCAGTTGAGATATTTATACGTGATATCTATATGTGCTTAGTAAAGATGTAAGAATCAACTCAGTGATACGTCGTTACGAGGAGGGCCTAGTGAATCAACAAGCGAACGGACAATCGCGACAACATGAGCCTTTTTTACCGCTATAAGCCACACAAAGATGCAGTTCTTTTGCGCGTCGCCACGCGACTAGACCGCGCTGGCGTTACCCCCAATCAAATCACGGCGATCGGACTGTGCCTTGCGTTCTCCTCCGGACTCGCGGCGCTCCGTGGCCACCTCTACATTGGCATCATCCTTTTCGCCGTCGCTGTCTTCTGCGATGCGCTCGATGGCTCCGTTGCGCGAGGCACAAACCGTGGAACGAAATTCGGATTGTACTTTGACGGCATATCTGATCGGTTCTCAGAGCTCTTCTTCGTCGCCGGTGCCGTGTTTGGAGCAGGTGTGCCTCCCTCTGCTTTTTTAGTGATTGGAGGTGCGTTCGCGCTCTTATTCGCACGGGTCTACGGTCGGACGCACGGGAGGGATCATGTGTTCACTACGTTTGGGAGGCCTGAGCGAGTAGCACTCCTCATTGCAGGAATCCTCAGTCCCGCGCCGTTCAACACGGTGCTTTTTGTCACAGCAGCTCTGTGCTGTGTCATTTCATCTGCGCAAATCCTTGCCTTAGGACCGTCCCGCAGTACAAAAATCGGACGAAGCAAGGGCGCTTCAAGTGACCGGCAGACCCACGTTACACAAAGGAACAATTAGCAAATGTGCGTGTTAGCCCTGCGCGCTCTCCAATGAGGAACCAAGCGTCAGCTGCTACCCGGACGCTAACGTAGTGAGAGACAAGTAGGATGCGCTCCCTGTATGTCACAGGAGCACGCAATGCGCTTCAAGAACATCGATGTCGTGGTTTTCGATGCGATGGGCGTCACCTTCGTGGAGGATGACGACGTCGGCAATCTGCTTATTCCTTTTGTCGCGCGCGAGTGTGGCTGCACGAACGGGGACGCGATTCGACAGCTGTACCTGCCGGCGAGTCTAGGCCATATATCGTCTCGGGAATTCTGGGCACGGATTGGGTGCACGTATCCCGCCAGCGAGCGCGAGTACCTCGACACGCAACTGACGCTCGATCCCGACTTTGTTGCCGTCGCTGAACGGCTGAAGAAGCGCTACGTGCTTGCCATGCTGTCAAATGACGTGAGCGAGTGGTCCGCCTATCTGAGAAGGCGCTTCGCCCTCGACCGGCTCTTCTCGTCAGTCGTTATCAGTGGTGATCACGGCTTCAGGAAGCCTGACCGTCGCCTGTATCACGTCCTCCTGCGTTCACTCAGTGTTGCACCGCGCCAGTGCGTTTTTGTTGATGACCAGCCGCGAAACCTGGAGACCGCGGCGCAACTGGGGATGCACACGGTATGTCGTCTCCGAAACGATCGCAATCCGCCGACCTACGAGCGTGCCATAGAGTCGCTTAGCGACCTACTCACGCTTCTGTGACGCGCACGGTGACTTGAACCACGCGCGGCTGATCGTCGCCTACCAATTGGGGCTTTTTGCAGCGGGATGCACGTGTGATGGGGCACACTGGATTGCCACGACGCGTTGGGGAACGCGTACGCGCAGTCACACTGTTACCAACGCAGCCATCGGCTGCAGCTTAACCTGAACAAGGAGAAAAGGCTTATATGCGATTACACATACGGACCCGATAGCAATCACTAGACGATGGCTGATGTATCTGCTTGCGCTGATTGCACGGTGTTGGTGCTTAATGGTTCGGACTACTGGTAGCGCTCGTTTGCAAGACTAATCGCATGCAGCCCAGCGCAACATTGAAAAAGCTTAGTTTCTTTGACGTCACCAATTTGCTCGTCGGGGCGATCGTCGGCGCCGACATCTACGTCGTTGCCTCCTTAGGTAGCCAGTATCTCGGACCAGCAAGCCTCGTCGCGTGGGTGGCGGCCGGACTGATCGCCAGTATCATCGCGCTCAACTTAGCCGAATGCGCAACGCTCGTGCCACGGGTCGGCGGACCCTACGCGTACGCACGGGAGGTGTGGGGAGATTTCGCGGGGTTTATCGTCGGCTGGCCGCTCTGGGTCGCCGAAGTGGCGGCGCTCGCTGTTTTTCCCGTCGCCTTCGTGCGGTACTTCACGTTTTTCTTCCCCGCCCTCACCACCGTGGAGGGCGTGGTCATTAAGGTGCTTTTCATCGCGTCGATCACCTACGTCAACATACGCGGGACGAAGATGGCAGGACGAGCCAATGATGTTCTCACAATTGCGAAGCTAAGCCCTCTTCTGCTGTTGATCGTCGCGGGGG
>PMIN01000033.1 GCA_003158275.1 Methanobacteriota archaeon | reverse complement strand
GTAAAACTCGGTGAAGTGCTCGACCGGCTTCGGCACAAGGATAGCATAACCCCCTACGACGAGGGAGGCTCCAATCGCAAGCACGACCACGATGGAGAGCACTCGATCAAAGCTGCTTCCCGACGGCACCGCCGTCTGTTTGCCCTGCTGTGTCCGCCAAGCCCACCAGTCGACAGCGAACCGCTCATCCTGCGCGAGGCGGCGGCGACGGATGCCCGCAGCGGCGACACACGCCAGGGTAAACACGGCGATAATCACGAGAGTTGGGATCGCCCGAACTCCCCACCTCGTATAGTCGAGCGCCAGTTCGAGCAGTGGCACGATCGCTATGCTGACCCCAAAAGACAGCCCTAGTCGGAGCCCGTTGTTAAGCGTTGTCTTGCGGGGAAACAGCGCTGCGATGAACGCGTACCCTGGCACAAAAAGAACCACGATGGCGCCGATAACGGGACGCGCGATAGTGGCGCTCAGTGGCGGAATCGCACCGACCGCAAGTGCTGCAAGAGCGAGACCGGATATAAGGAGCAGATCTGCAAAGGTATATATAGGCTTCATTTGTTGTCTCGAGGCCACAGTGCTACGCACTGTTTCGTGATTTGCTTAGCTAGCCCTTGTCATATTAGTTGAGGATGGGAATCCTTTATATGTTTTGGTGCGACGCGCGACCACTGCAACTGCCGGTGTAACTGAGCGCGAGGAGGGTTATTGTGTGCATTCTTGCGTTTCGAAATCGGCTTTCAAAAAAAAGAAAGGTCACCTAGCTAAGTGCGGGCTGCCTACTCGCAGAGGCCCTCACAAAAGTGCTCGACGGACTCGAAGAGCCAGTTCTGTCTCAGTTTGCTTTGCATACAAATCGAGTACATCTTAACCGTTTTTTTCAGATTTATTCTCCTGCTACCAATAATTTTGCGAAGTGCCGCAATGAGCAGAGAGTAACAAACGGCAGCCCCTAGCTGCAGCGTAGTCAAACGTTTTGTCGCCAAGTAGGCGTACGACAAACTCGCAAGCGCTCGGTTCTTTCTGCATTTCTTATCCTTGACCAGCTTGTTACTCACGTAGCCGAGATGTTCTGGAAGCACGCTTGCGACCGGTTCGCTTATCAGCGACGCCAGCCCCATTAACGGCTGAGGCCACGAACGTACTTCAGCAACGGCGCCTCGTTCCGCATAGACACTATCGATCATACCCTTGTCGATCATCCCGGTCTTTTTTTCGACGCTTCTGCTGAAAATGTCGGGATGGCGAGCTTCAGCTTCGACGATGAGGCGGATCACCATGCCTGCGCTGGTTGCCCGAAATGCGTAGTCCGAGTCCTCAGAGCCAACGAAGAAGTGGCGCGCGTCGTAGTATCCTATCCGGTCAAGCACTTTCTTGGAAATCAACGCCCCGTGCGTCGCAAAAAAGGAAAGATCCCTGCTCTGGGTGAACGCATTCCAAACCATGCGACCCCAAATGTTTTGTACGGCTCCGGATTGAAGCGCGACAACAGATGGACGATCAATGTCCACAATCTTCGGACACAGGATGTCTGCTCGTTCTGCGTTTTGCAAAAGAGAGCATAAGCAGCCGTTTTCGACGGTGCCATCCTGATCAAGAAGCCACACCCAGTCAAACCCTTTTTCGTGCGCGATTCTCATTCCAAGGCAAAAACCTGCTGCTGAGCCGGTGTTTTCGGTGGCGCGCAAGTAACGAGCGAACGGATAAGAGCCTGAGTGGATCCTAAATGTTGCTTCGTTCTCACTAACACAGACGTCGCAAGAATTGTCAACCACGATCAAACCGTTCAAGCCCTTTTGAGTTTGGAGAGAGCAGAACAGCCGCGTAAGCTCATTTGGATTATTGTAAGCAACAGTTACGGCGCAAACCTGCATGGCTGGTCAAAAAGGTGTCGCGAGCGTGCAGCGTATTTCGATGCAGCAAAGAAGCGTGAGGACTTACCCAAAGGAGTTGAATGGATAACATTTCATATAACCCTTCTGGTGCACAGCATCGATAGACGAGAGCCCTCTCGCATAGGTGCTGCCCACCTACATCGGAGCACACATCTCGCGACAGTACAAATCGCGCGAGTTTCGCACAACGCGCACGGGTGAGAAAGAGCGGCGTCTACCGACACGCATCTATGTACGCGCTATCACGGCCTGGACCGATCCGGCATCATAGACGACGTCCTGGGTGTCCGTGATGGAATCATACTTGTCCGCGCCCAGCTTCTGGACAGCAACGCCGCCTATCAAGTACGGATTGTTTGCGATTTCTCCCCGCAATACTAACGTCGTGTTGTTGCCGAGCGTCCCGTTCCCGTTTAGCGGGGAGCTAAACGCAGTCACGTTTGACGAATTCAATTGGAAGGCAAAGATCCAATAGTAAACAAAATCGGTTCTTATCGGCCCGGCGGTTTTATTCGCGATGGTTTCAGCAGCCGACACTTCTGACTGCTCTAGCGCAATTCGTGGACGCTGATCCCACGGCAACTCGCTCACGACCTTTGCATACGAGTTAGTTATGCCAAAAAAACTTATGATGAGCACCGCTGAAAAAATCACTGCGAGACCTTTTCGAGCGTTCACACGAGTCCCAAGCGCGAGAATGGCCACTGCCGCGGGTATGACCATAAACGCTTGCAGATACACGATCCATCGTTCAGGTAGAGTTTCTGTCCCGCCCGTAAAATAGATAATCGCGGTGATCGTGACCATGAGAGCCGAAAAACCAGTCCACGCGACGGTGAACGCTTTTTTCTTTTCCCTGCTGATCAGATACAGGAGCCCGACGGTTGCGAAGAGGATAAGGAGGAGTACGGACAAATCGTCGTACAACGGCAACGACGAAGGCGAGAGCGCATGGAGGCCACCGATCGGTATTGCTTCAAGCGGCTGCGCTACAAATCTCGACGGCTTGGGGCCCGTGTACACGATAGCAAGAAATCGTTGCGCGGCGACACCGCCTATGAGATCCCAATAGCCTATGAGGGCGACCACGAATGACATGGCCACGGCCGCGAGAGGCCACAAGTGGAGCGTAAGCGCTTTGGCGTTTTGCGTTTTGTCGCCGTTTGTCGCCCCTCGTGCGCCTCGCCGAATGATTGCAAACACAGCTATCGTGACGACGAGCACGATTGCCGTGTAAGCCGCCGTTCCTTCGTGTGTCAGCAGCACGCTCGCGAGCACCACGAGAAGGAGTACAGTGAAACTTACAAGATCGTTTCGAGGTACAAGGAATAAGACGACCAAGACAACGAGGGTAAGCGTAATGCCCAAAGTGAGCGGTGTGATACTAACGCCCCCCCAGAAAATGAACTGGTTGGCGAGCACAAGCAGCAGCGCGGACAAAAGTCCCGTCCGCTCGTTAACGACTGCCCTTCCGATGAGGTAGATGAAGACAACGCTGATGCATTCAATGACGCCGAGGAAAAAGTAGCTGTTGTGTAGGCCAATCCCGGTGCTCAGCGATACTGCCGCGACGAGTAGTTGCATCATTGGCATATATATATACTCCAAGGACGAATAGGGCGCGACCTGAACGGGAATGTAGCCGTGGTCAAGTATGTATTGAATGAAGCCCGAATGCCACCACGGATCAGCTACAATAGCGCTCGGGAATTCAAAATAGACACTGGCGCGGACGAGTATCGCCAGGATAATAATCTTAAGCAAGACGCTTGGGAGGTGCTTTGCGTTCGAAGTG
>PMIN01000248.1 GCA_003158275.1 Methanobacteriota archaeon | reverse complement strand
ATGATCCAGAAGTTCTACGAGACCGATCCGATGGACGTCGTCAAGGGCGAGATTGCCAAGGGGAACTTCATCATCGAGACGAAGGATCACGAGCACAAGGAGTTCAAGATCGACGATCTTGAAGAGCAGGGGTACGGCCGACGGGCAAGCTGCCGCCGTTGTGAGGAGAAGATCCCGAGAACGATGGACCTCGCGTTCGGGAACTGGGGAGTCATCGGTCCTGACGCGGGTAAGGCCACGTTTGTCGAGGTCTGCTCTGCGGCGGGGGCGCAACTGCTCGAGGACGCTGTCCATGCTGGTGCCCTGACGACGAAGGATCCACTTCCAAAGGGGATTGAGATTCGAGCAAACGTCGAAAAGGCGATGCTTAAGCTCGGGGCCAAGTGGCAGGCGCACGACTTCCTGAGCGGTGAGGAGCGCGATGAGTTCTGGCTCGAGCAGTTCGCGAAATGCATAAAATGCGGAGGCTGCTGGAAGGCGTGTCCCATTTGCACGTGCGATGATTGCAAGCTCGAGAGCTGTGAGCCGCGCTGGGTTGAAAGCGGGATTCCTCCTTCGCCGAAGCTACAGTACACGCGGGCGGCACATATGGATGCCGACTGCGTGGACTGTGGTCAGTGCGAGGACGCATGTCCTGTCGAGATTCCCCTTTCGTCGTTCTTCCACCAATCGACCAAGAACACGGCTAAGCTCTTGGCAAGATTCGATGAAATAACAGCCACTCGATAAAAAACTTCGATTTAGCAGACTTTGGGCGCCTTCTGTCCCCGGTTGATTTGTTAGAGTTGTATGTCTCACGCTGGGCGCTTCGCGCGCTTGTTTATGTTTAGCCGCGGAAGGCGAATCATACCGATTAGGTGAGCAGTGCCACTATGCGGTTACTATGTTAGTTGCAGATCATTACCAAGATCTTCGTCGTGATTATGCCATGCCGAACTGCGAGCTGCTTGAGATTCATCGGAGCAAAATCTCGCTCCACCACGCCAAGGCAGGGTACGGCTACCCTGTAATACGCCTTCCCTTTACAGTCTCAAAGCTTGCAGGACTGTGGACGCGTATTTATCAGACGGTTCACGATGGGGCGCTCGCATTTCTTGTCGTTGTCTCTGGCGCAGCCACAGAAAAAGGTGCTAACCAGTCTGAAGACGCCGTCCTAAGCGCCAAATTGTCCGTCTTGACATGGCGGAGGTCGCCGGTTAGAATCCGGCAGAGCCCACTGTCCTTTTTCAAATAGGACACGCTGAAGCCGTCTGTTTGGCATTTGTCGGACGTGAGGATTGTGGCGAAAAAGGCGCCATAGGGGTGCGGCGTACTCCTGAGCGTCTTTGCCGCCCGCGGATTTATCTTTTCACTGCATCACTTGCAATCGCTGTCAGCCGCCGATCAGCAATCCTATCAGGACACCCGCGATAGCNNATGGCTAGGGTCTCCAGTACCGTCCTTGCCACCGGGCGTTTGCCTATCCTTGCCCTGAAGAGACCGAGCAGGATCAGGAGGGTAGCGGTTCCCATGATACAGATTATCCGGGCCTCGGCAAACGGCAGAAATACGAAAGGTATCACTGGGGTGAATCCCGCTGTAAGATCCGTGATCCCCATCCAGCCGGTTTGCACGAGCGCAGAGTCTTTCCCGGAGGTGGTGGTCTCCTCACTGGCGACCGCGTCCTCGAATGTGCAGATCGCCAGGGGGTTAGCCTGTATATCAGTCCGGATCGTATCGAGGCTTTTACTGCTCAGGCCTGCTCCCTGCAGCACGCCCATCAGCTCGTTCACTGCATGGTCAGGATCACGACGGATCTCGGCTTCCCGGTGCTTTGCTTCCACCCGGGCTTCGTCTCTCTCGGACTCGAGATCGAGGTAAAGCCCCGCCATCATCGAGACCGACGCCGCAACGGCGGCCGTAGCACCTGCAAGAAACACGGCACTTCCGGACTGGGCGCCTACTGCGACACCGAGCACGAGCCCGAAGATCGAGACGGCACCATCCTCCATGCCGTATACGATGTCCCCCGCAGAGCCGCTGAGTGAGTCCCTCATCCGGCTGAGGAATGACGGGCTGGTTACTTCGCTCATGCCCGGATCAACCTCAACATATCAAAATCATAGCTCCCCGTCCGCTCTGCAAACCCCCCGGATGCTTGCGCTGTGGGTGTAGCGCTTACCGGCATGACATGCACCGCTGAACCGAGCAGCACGCTGATGACAACAAGTGCAGCAATAGTTTGTCTCTTCATCGTAGGTCATCCCATCATATTCTTTCATCAGGCGGCTGCGATGCTGCAACCGCCGATTTGGCAAGCTAGAAATCATGATGCACTCGTTTAATAAACGTTGCCGTGCCCTTTTTTGTCAATATTGCCTTATTTTGTCAATATTGCCTTAAAGAGGATTTTCTCGCACTCCTGTAACGCCACGAAAGCCTCGCCATTTTTACACAATACGGCTAACCAAACAATACGGCTAACCAATAGCCGCTTCACACGACCATCGAAGTGAGCGTTTCGACCATACTTTTGCGGTCAATCGACCCTGAGCGTTAGGTTGGCCGTCGCAACAATCACAGTGCCTGTAACTCCTGTATCAGATTCTGCACCTGTGGATAGGGCTGACCTTGCGCGGCACACGTCCGCACCCAGTCGTCGCTGCCCGGCTTTCCGGTCTTGGCACAGCCGTCCATCCGCGGCAGCAAGGCGCTCTTGAGTTGTGCATGCTGCACTACTAACGGAAAAGGCCCGATTCATATAGTAAACAGTGGACATATAAGCCGAAGACCAACTGATGCTCGTCGCCGCTTGGAGTTTAAAAGCTTTAGGTCACCGCGTTGGGAGATTATCGGAAAACACTTCTCTTTCGTTGTTCCCCAAAAACGAGCGCCAGCAAAGGTGGAGATCCTCCCCATGTAATCCCCCACTGCGAGGGTTCTCAGAGAAGAAAGAGGCACTAAGGAAGATTTCGTCCAATGTTCTTGTGACGCTAACACTCAGTCTTCGCGTGAAGCTGAGGTCTCTGATGAACTCTTCGAGGCTCTGAACAGCGGCGTTAAGACTGACCTAGACCTGTCCAAACCCTCGCCGCGTCTGTCACATCGATTCTGACTTAGGCGCGCGGGCGCATAGACGCCGAAGGTTCTGCCGACCTCCTCGCCCAGCGGACGACGACATACTCGATCGGAGGAAGGAGCAGGTAAACCGCCGTGCTCCACGTCTTCCCCGTCAGGGCGATAAGGACCGCGAGGAGGGAGACCAAGGGAACGACCAGGGCGCGGGCGCCAACCTGCCGGACAAAACCGGGGGTCATTCCGGGTTCAACCAGGCGGTCTTTCCCCGTGGCGTACTTCCATTGCAGGAACATCCCCATCCCGAGTGCAAAAAGGTTCAGCTCGAATACGATCTGACCGAGGGGGACATTAGGAAAAGCACCCGAAAACTGGGTGGAGAAAGGAAGGAGGGCGACGAACATGAGGGTCCCCATATTGAGCCAGACATACGTCCGGTTCAGGCGACTCACGGGGTGGAGCTCGATATGGTGGCTAAGCCAGAATGCCCCGAGGATCAGGAAGGCTAGCACATAATGGAAAAAATCAGAGTACAGCGAGAGGAGAAGGTTNNACGAAGGGTGTTGACTGGACCAGGTCCGCCTTCGCCGGTACGCTGATGCCTATAACAAGCAATGTCATCGAGAAGGCAAAGATCCCATCCGTCAGGGCTTCCAGCCGGCTTTTGGTAAGGTGCATCACCTCACCTTCCAGATACCGGCTTTTGGCAAGGTCCACGGCCTCACCTAGCAGATTTTCTTTTTTCATGAAAAGCAATCTCAGCTGTTAATTCCTGAAGGATTAATCTTTTGTTTTTCTCCCGCAACAGGTCAAACATGCGGGGATTTCGACGTCATTCCCCCGCCTCAGCACAACGCCAGGGGCGCAAGGGATCCTGAGAAGTGCATGCCATTCTGACTGCGATCCACTGAAGGCGGCACCCCACAGGTTGCTTGGCGGGACCCTGTCTTAAGCTGGTGCGATTGCGGTCGGCATCGCGTTCTTCGCTACGCCGGCCAGCGCGTCGTCTTTCTGCTTGTTCGGGGCCGGCGGTCTCGTCGCCTTCGTGGTGTGGGAAGCGCGTGAGCCGCAACCCATTATCGACATCAGCCTTTTCAAGAGGAATCGCGCGTTTGCGCTCGCCATCGCAGCGGGACTTTTTTATCAAGCCAGCTCATATGGCGTGGACTTCCTCGTGAGCATCTATTTGCAAACTGTTAAAGGATTAAGTCCGTTGGAGGCCGGAACCATCCTCGCTGTGATTCCCGCGGTCACCGTTATTTTTTCCCCCCTAACAGGAAAGGTCTCTGACAGAATCGAACCCCGGATTCTGGCTTCAGCAGGGATGGGAGGTATCGCCGTGGCCTTGCTCTTCTTGAGTACCCTGAGCGTCACAACCGCCGTCGGGGTTACGGCGATTCACGTCTACCCTAAAGATGATGACACATACGAATTTTACGTAACGTGGCTATCGCGCCGTCCTTTTTTTCGCTCAATTTTGGCTGCTAGCCTGTTCAAAATTTGCT
>PMIN01000025.1 GCA_003158275.1 Methanobacteriota archaeon | reverse complement strand
TATTTTATTTTTATTAATCTAGTTTTTAACTTTTTATTTGGGTTTTATTCAATTCATCGTAGAAGATTGATGTGTAACAACACTGATCGCGTCACATACACGAACAAAAAGCAAGAAGCTGTGTTTTATCGTCCGTTTTTAGCGCGACGCTACCGCCCCCTGATCCGATCCCACAATGACTTCGTGGGCGAGCTCGGTTCCGTTCTTGGGCTAAAACGACCAAGATTCAAGCTTGGCGTGGTACGCGACGGTGTCAGGTTAAGGGCGTGGATGCGGTTAAACGAGGCGGGTTTAGATGGATATCTTGACTCGGCTGTTACGTACGATGATACAGGTAAGAGGAAGCCAGCGAAACCCCTTTTTTCCTCATCTGCGAGCAGCTCGACTTAAGGCCAGAGGAGTGTTTGATGCTCGGTGATTGGCCTGAAAGAGATGCGCAGGGCGGAAAATTAGCGGGAATGAAGACGCGCCTGGCAAAATACGGACAGATTCAACAGGCGAAAGCAGATTACCAAATAGAGAGCTTCAGCAAGCTTCTGACAATGGTAGATCGTTGTGATAAAGAGTGAACGAAACGCCTTAGCTCTCCACGTTGTTTTGAACTCTGCCTTCGTCTAGCTAGCCTTGTAGATTTCAAGCACCGAAATCGCAAGCTTCTCTGCGTCATGTGTGCACATCACTTGTTGTAACACGCCAATGATTTGGCGAAGCGGTGGCTCTTCTGCATCGAGGTGCGCTCGCGGCTCTGCCAGAATCGACGTGACAAATGCTGCAAGAGTCTGGGCAAGCTGCTCTTTTAGCTCAAGCGCGAACGTTCGTAAATACGATCCGTCAAGCCGTTGCGCCTTGCCGAGGCAGTAGCTGCACGCTGCTCCATACATTACTACATACCGTAGTTTAGCGTCTAGCCGCGCTCGTTCAATGCTCTCTAGTAGCTGTTCGAGCGGCACTGTGTGAATGTAGGCAGCAAAGAGGTTGTAGAGGGCCTGTTTCTTGTCGTCTGTATCGGTCTGCGGATGTATTGCTTGCACTTACGGTGCAGTGGTGCTGACGGTGATAACGCAACTGCAAGAACGTGCCGAAAGTGAAGGGTGAAAGAAGGAGGATGACGTTGTCAACAGACCGGTGTTGCTTCTACGCGTTCCTTAGCTCCTAAAGCTTCTTCTTTTTTTAGATTGGTTTTTGGGCTGCTACGAAAGCTGACAGCGACAGGCAGCAATTGGCTATGGTATAAGCGGACGGCCTCCGAAAATCGTGTGGGGTGCTAAATATTCTGAGATTCCAATTCTTAGCTCCGGCTCGGTTGACCTCGACAGCTCCGGTAGCTCCGATGAGACTCTCCAGAATCGGCAACGGAGCGAAATATGCAGAGCTATAACGCAGCACCGTGTAACTAAGCATGTTAGGGTACAATTTGCCTGCACGCAGTAGCCTCAGCGTGGCTCTCGACGACGATAGCATTATACGTGCGGTCTTTGTTACAGTGTGTCAGATCCTAAAGGACAGGGGCGGCTAACGAACGGTAAGCGCACCCAACGGCGAGGCTGCAGAATCGCAGGAAAATGAGCAAGGGCACCCTTACAGTATTTTAGGGTTAGGGACGTACGACCATACTTCACTTTGTCAGCCTCGCGAAGCGTGTCGCAATCAGGCCCGCGCGACGCATCGCGGCGTTGATCCCTCAGGAGGCATCGTATCACGTTAACGTCTGGATCCAACCCACGCTTTCCATTACGTCTTGCGTGGTACGAAGTTGTGTCCATACTCCTTATCCTGATCGGTGAGGGGCTGATCTTTGCAGGCTACGGGGTGCTCGGCGTCGGCGTAGAAGCGCTCAACATCGTCGCGGTTGCCGTTATCGTGGTGGCAGGGAGCACGGTTGGCGCGGGTTGTGCCTCAACTGCAGGCGCGGCGTTACAGAACAACAATGCACAAACCACAAACACTACTGCTGCAACAATCACAACTCTCTCTTTTGCGTACATTCCTCCCAACCTTGAACGCTAAGCCCACACTCGTACGACAAGTCTGCTCCGAGCATAGATAGGTTGTAACTGTGTTTTAGACGCCCTTAAGCTTTCCTTTGCAGAATTGTGTGTAGATTGCCTACGATTATCAAAATTGCTTTATTTGGACAATTTAGTGTCTAATAGTCGTCCGTCACTGTTCCAATCTTCTAGTAGTCCGTCCCTGCTCGCATAGACCGACGCGAATGGAGACGGTCGAAAAACTCTGGGGGAAAAATGACTTTAGAACTTTAGAACGCGCTTACTGACAGCTCAGCCATATTCAGCTCGCTTTGAAGTCGCTCCTTTTAACGGCACGCACCGCAGAAAAAACGTGAGCGCACGATCCTCGTCCCAGCGACGATTAGACGCTGGTCCAATCTCAGTTCGTTTCAGACTCGAATGGAGTCAGACCGCGGCCGCAGGGGCACCGATTCCGTACGGAGTTCGGCGTCTTTGGCCCCCCACAGCAACATTTTCAATTTCGTCGAGAAACGCGGCAGCAGTCGTGTCCCAAGAGAACTGCCGGCTCCAGCTCAAAGCGCCCTCTGACAATCGCGTTTGCAGGTCGGTGTCACGCGCGACACTTCCGCTGGCCCGCTGGCCGTTTATTCGCCCGGTTTCACGCGTCTCCTGCCGCGAAGCGGGTGCACTGCTTTTCCGCGCATTCGCCACACGAAGAGGTAAAGCCCAATGAGAATCGCTACGGTGACCGCAGCAATTATGAGCGAGAACGGAAGCAAATCGACCGAAACGGGGGTCACCGCGCTCGGCGCGCTTGGGAGCGAGCCAATACTGGGTTCAGTCACC
>PMIN01000073.1 GCA_003158275.1 Methanobacteriota archaeon | reverse complement strand
GGGGGTGACGTTGGTGACGGTGAGAGAAGGGCTCGCTCCGCTTGACACGCCGACGCTGCCCACCAACGAGAACGAAACAATGAGCGCAACAACTGCAACAACTGCAGATTTCCTTTTTGCTTGCATTTTGAGCGTCATTTTTACCGCCTGGCAGCAGTCAACCCAGTTCGCACAGCTATGGATATTATGCGAACGTGGGCTACGTCTTGACCCACCATAAGGTTTCCTTTGCAAAGCAACTGCAAAATTGTATCATTCTTCCAATATTGCAAGACTTTAACAGTTAGAGATCTTGAGTGAGTGTCATTCTGGCCACGAGCGAGCACAGATTGAGAGGGGGATAGAACATTCGCGCTGACAATTCCCAGCTAGCTTGCCCCTTTGTAAATCGTTACTGACGCACCAAACTTGGCAGATTTGCGCGCGCAGCAAAGTGGCTTCCTATTTCCCAATTCATAGATTCCTTTTGTGAAACGCCAGACAACCTACGGCAACGTTCACCAAAAACAATCAACTGCGCAAAAGACCTCTCGTCGACCTAGATGGTCCACGTGTCGCGCGACTGCTGCTTGGCCAGCCCGCTCGATCCTAATAAGCCCGGGCTTAGTACGATTGCAGCGTCGCATGGGATGGATGTTCATTGTGGCCCACTGCACGCGCTTACAACCATTATTTGGCGGCGGCCCTGTATCCGGTCCCCACCGAGGCTCTGTAACTTTTTACGGCACGCAGCGCGCCGTAAACGAACGCTTCGAGAGCGGGCACGGCTGAAATGCGGTTTGGAGACCCGTCGTCCTTGAGCGCATCATTGCTCTGCGTAGCCTATATATCGCTTCAGAATGAGTTCCGTCTAGGTCTTGACTAATGATGTCCTTCAAGGAGGTCGCTTCCCGCTTAGTTAATGTCCCGTACGAGCTGATTTTTAAGGAGCGTATGGGCGGCGACGCGGTTGATTTGCTCAGAGGCACATCCTATGTAGCAACAGGCGTTATTTTCGGATCGCTACTGACGTTTATATTTAACATCCTTGGCGCACGGATATTGGGGCCAACGAATTTTGGCAATTTCGGCCTTATCAGCTCAATAGGATCCATCCTCGCGCTTTCAATGGGGCTCATAGTTTACCCAATGATAAAATACGCGTCAGACGCACGAGACGAGTCAGAGCAGATTCGGATCGTGTCGACCTCGTACGTTCAAACAACCTTGATTGGCATAGCTTCGGTCGCTATCTTGCTGGTAATTTCTGGACCGTTTTCTCAGCTATTCGGGATATCGGCCGAGCAGTACCTTTTCGCGATTGCTTACGCGGCGACCATCTCATTTTTCGGGTTAACGATAAACTCCCTCAGGATTTTTTTCAAAATGAAGGCCTATGGCCTCCTTAATACTATCCAGTCGGCCATTGTGCTCAGTGTTTTTCTCGTGCTCATCAGCAACAACATGAGATCCTGGGAATCGGCGGCTTATTCGTTATATATCTCGTACGTGGCCATCGGCCTCGTCACAATAGTGTATCTCCGAAGGTATCTAACGCTTCAACTTGATGGATTTTGGTCAAGAAGAATACTCACCTACGTTCGGTTTTTGCTCCCGGGAGCAATTGCCGGAGCATGCATGGGCGTAGACAGAGTACTGATCAACGTCTTCAGATCGACTGCGGAGGTGGGGATTTATAACGCGTACTACCTCGCGTCTGTCACCGTAGCCATCACCTTATTCCTCGTTGTCAACGCAAACTTTTTCCCGTATGCATCTAGAACCGATGACAGGGGCGCAATTTTCATTAAAATAACCAAGGCGGCCCCTTATATCGCAGTCTCGCTCGTCCTGGTATTCTGCCTCGTCGTACGGATCGCGTTCCTTTTATATGGGTATCAATACACATTCAGCTGGCAGATCGCGTTCCTTTTCGCACTTGCAGCGACCTCATTCTTTTTTAATCAGTGGTATGGTTGGCTGATGCTGGCCGAAGGGACACGCGGGGCGAAAGTGAATGCCCGGGGGGGCATTATCACTTTTATCGTGCTGATCTGTCTCGACCTGATTTTAATTCCACTGTATGGTATCGAGGGTGCCATCGTCACGCTCACTTTTGCTAACGTTTCGGGCATCTTCTACTTCACCTTGCAACGGCAGACGCTCGGCGGGAGCCTCGCCAATGCTCCGAAGCGTTCGCCAGAGCGCTAAATGCAAAAATGAGCCCTCGAGCGGGACATCGCAGGCACTCACTAGCTTTCTACGTATCGAAGTCTACGGCGTAGCGAACTTGCATCCCCAATAAATGACCGAGTCGTGCCGTAAGTCAACGTTAAATAGCCGCTAATGAAATAGCCGAGAGCAGAGGTACAAGTGTGGGCAAGGATCTTCCTAGGATTTCGATCATAATTCTCAACTGGAACAATTGGAGAGATACACTCAACTGCCTGGGATCACTCCACGCTATCAGTTATCCGAGCTACCGCATTATCGTTGTTGACAATTGTTCTACTGACGGATCGGTTGACAAGATACGCGCTCATTACGAAGCTGCACCAAGTGCGGGGAGTATCTCTGTCATTAGTCATCACCAAAAAAATCATCCTGCAAAACCGACGTGCAATCACGATCGCGCGACGGCCGAGTTTAAGCAGATTTTGACGGATACTACTGACAAGAGAGAGATACTGCTTATCAGCGCTGACCAGAACTACGGGTACGGAGAAGGGAATAATATTGGGATGCGATACGCACTATACGGCAGGTCTGATGCGGTACTCCTGCTGAACAACGACACCGTCGTTGACCCGGAGTTCCTGACTGAGCTGGTGAAAGCTTCTGAAGAGCAACAATCTGGGGGTTTTTTTGGCCCGAAGATCTATTACTATGAGTGGAATGGCAGAAAGGACGTCATCAGTCACGCAGGGGGAGTGCTCAACACGATAACCGGGACGTGTCATCCCATCGGCAAAGACGAAGCTGATACCGGAAAATATGACGTTATTCGCGAAGTCGATTATCTTGAAGGCTCATGCCTGCTGGTTAGAGCAGAAGTGATCGATAAGATCGGGTTGCTCGACCCAATCTTCTTTGCATATTGGGAAGACGTCGATTGGTGCGTGCGCGGGAGCGACCAGGGATACAAGTCCGTTTACGTCCCTACAGCAAGAGTGTGGCACAAAATGTCTGCGTCAAACGTCGGGAGTAACGTTGTGTATCGCATCGTTCGAAATCAGTTTTGGTTCATGCGAAAACATAGCTCACCGATTCGATATCGGCTCTTCTTGATGTATTACTTCTCATGGCCGTTTTGGCTCCTAAGCGCGAGCTTCGTTTTCCGCCGTCGCTCGCCGTCGTCTTTGCGGGCGTTTTGGAGGGCAGTATTTGCAGGCATTCACGAGAGGGCCGAAAAACCTTAACAGGCCTCTTGAACTTCGTGTACACAGTTCAACATCGCTAGCTCGGGACGCCGTGCGACTGGCGACGCAAAAAACGAGGCCAAACGGCAATGATTGCCCACGCTTTCGCGCAAACGGAGCGGTTTAACGGGTTTAACGGAACGTAAGTTTTACAACCACCCATAGATCGCAGCGAGAGTCCCGCTCTATGGCCCCCGCGGTTGCACTAGTAGTAGACTTGTGCTCCCCCGTTATCGTAAACCCTGCTACGACCCGAGGTGAAGATGCTAGCGTTGGTATAGGAGGTGGTGGTGGTGCCCTCCCCGCTGGCGAGTGTGGTGCTTACCAGCTTGCCTTGTTGAACGTTGAGGCTGCCCAAATAAACGAGCGCGCCCGCTGGGAGGGAGTTGTTCGCAGGGAAAATGTTTACGGTGGGGAAAAAGAAATCGTCGAGCAACAACCCACGATACACGTCTGCATATACGGGGGTCGCGTTGGTTTTTTCATTGCTCAGCCACGCAGCACCGGCCACTTCCATGTTGTTAAACCGGGGAGCGTCGAATGCGGCGTTGAGCGGAATGGCGGTCGAATCTGATTTCTCTGCGATCGCGTATACGAATCCGGTGGTAAACATCAGAAAAATGGCAAGAAAAATGGAAAACGCCTTAAGGAAGCTCTTTTCATAATTCGCTTTGTACGGCACGCGCATCGCGCTGCTTGATGCACGAATAATGGCTAACCCGCCTAGGGCGGCGAATGGTGCGAGGAAGATGAGCGCTAGCTGAAAGAATCGTGACGTGTTCAGCTGAGCGGCGACACCGGGGACTGCGAACACCGCTAGAAGCAGGACGAAACTGCCGACGGCGAGCGCGGCGTACTCCTTGTCGAGCCGAATTCGTGTTTTTTTTGCCAAAAACGCAACGACGCCAACTACGATGAGGAATTGGATGATAAAATACAGGTACTTCTCGACCGTGTGCAGCGGTGAAGTCGTCGTGCTGGTTACGACGCCGGCGCCCGTCGCGGACGGAGTCAAGATATTTGCCGTCCCGCTGGCGATGTAATTCAACGCTGTCACGGCATTGTAGAACACGAGGCCGCCTGCGGTGTAGATGTACCACAGCTGAGAGGCGACGATGAACAGCGCGACAAACGCCCACGTTATCGATCGTTGCCGAGTCCCGTCTCTCGCAGACCCTTCGCCTCGTGCGACCGGATCCTTCGCAGCAGATTGGGATCGACCCCTCCCCCAGATTCGACGAATCGTCTGGTTGTCTAAGAGCGCCAAGCCAAGTACCGCGACGATGAGCAGGAAAATGAAGACATACGCGAGCCCGTAGTGCGACACGATGAGTGCAAAGGCAAATAGCACCAGCAGGGGCCCACGGTTTCTGTTCTGCTTCGTGACGATCTCCAGAACGATCAAAACGAGAAACAGCTCGGCTATTTCTTGTCGAGCAAGTGCGGTCGTTTCGACAAAGAACTGCTCCACGGCCACGAAGAGAAAAGCGGACAGAAACGCCACTTTTTCGTTTGTCTGTTTCCGAAATACAAGATACAGGGCGACAGGGACCAGCGCGAAGATGAGTGGGTAAACAACTTTAAAAACCGATACAATGCTCATGCCGCACGTCAGCGAGAGGATCGGCCCAAGTAACACGACGCTCAGCGCGGAATTAAACCAGGTGATCGACAAGGACGGGTTCCAGCTCCCGCTGGCGACGACCAAGCCGGCGAGATAGCACTCACGCTGAATGTCCCACCCGACAAGGTAGTTTGAGATCAACGACTCGTAGTATACGAGGGACAAGGCGCTGACAAACACAGCCAGCGGGTACAGGTGCCTGGGGACATCGCGCCTGAAGGTAAGCACGACCACCGTCGCGGCGATGAGCACGATAAGGATCAATAGAACGGCGTTGTTCTGAGTGCCGTTCATTACGTACGTTCCAAAGATGCTAACAAATGGGATCAGGCACAGCGCGAGGATGGCCGGGGAAACCGCACGGAGTTCACGCGAGTCAGCGCCTGAGAAGGTCCGGTCTCTGACGAATGCTGCCAGACACAGGATATCGACTGCCGCGCTCAGCGTTATCAGTAACGGCAGCGTGGCTATGGGTCGCGTGATGCCGAAGTATGGATACGCCTGATTTATGAGAAGTCCGCTAAACATCAGCGTTGCGATACTCAAGCCGACGGCGTACAGAGGTGTGGCCACGGGACCGAGGTTGTGCAACCTCAGCACCCTCAAGAGGAGTACCCCCGGAATAAAGAGCAAAAAGATGCAACCAGTCACCTGCTGGACGATAAGGAGGGGCATGCCAATCGCGTTAAGGCCGGCGCTCCCTAGAAACACAATCTGAAGAACCACGGTGACCAACAGGGTCCTTCTCAGTTCCCAGTCATTCATGGTCAACGGGTCACGCAGCATGCATCACCCGTTTTGCACTTCGTAAAAGATCGCGTCTATTTTTTCGGTTACGCGCGCCCACGCGTGGTGCTTCTTCACAAATTCGCGGGCCTGGTGTCCCATTCGGCGCCTTTTAGCTGTGTCGAGCAGCAGTGCCTCCACCTGATCGGCAAATTTCACTGGATTGTCCGCGATGCAAAGATGCTCGCAGTGTGTGACCTCGATCCCGCGTACACCAATTGACGTGGTGACCACCGGCTTTCCCATGGCCATCGCCTCCAAGACCTTGTTCTTTATTCCCCGTCCTGATACGAAGGGAGCAATGACAACTGAAGCGCGGGCAATATACGGCCGCACGTCCTCCACGAATCCGGTCACGCAAATTGACGGATCGGTGGCGAGTGCGCGGATGGCAGGGGACGGATCTTGACCGACGAGAGATAGCGTCAGATCCGGAAATCGCTGCTTGAGCGCGTCGTACACCCGAGAATGAAAATACATTATGGCATCGACGTTTGGGGGGCTAGACATGTGGCCGACGAAGACCAATGACGGCCATTCTTCGCTTATCTCCAACGGCTTGAAGAAGTCGGTATTAACCCCATTAGGGACGACTGCGCATCGTGCTTCGGGGCACAGCATTTTCATAGCATTGTATTCCTCGTCGCTGACGACTATGCTCGCATCAAACGCAGCAAGGAGTTTTTTCTCTTCCGTTTGGGTTGAGAGATACGTGCAGAGCCAATAAAGCTTGTCCATAGGCCTACGGGCCCTCAGATACTCTTGGTGATACGTTGCAGACGTGCAATCGAACGCGTGCATTACTTTGGGGGTGGGAAATCGCCACGCATAGAACGCGACCGGTCCGCTCGCGTATACGACGTCGAAGTGGTCGTGACGGGCTTCTTGTATCAAGGAAGCCATCGCTGCCGAGTAATTGGTCGTCAAGAAAGACCGATATTCAGAAAAGAGTTTTCGCGGGGCGATGCTATTGCGGGCAACCGAAAGAAGTTGGCGACCGTGCGATGGAAGGTGCCAGGGTACCGGATCGATTTGTGAACAGTAACGCTGGAGTTCCGGATACAATCTCGACGCGGCGAGATCATTGTCGAGATACAAAAGCCGAATAGTGTGACTTCGGCTTAAGTGCCGCAAAACGTTGAATGCGGGTAGGGCCGCCCCGCTAAATGGTGACGGACGTTCGTCCCATATCATCAGCATGTTCATTGGAGACTCCCGTCACGGTCGCGCACTGGTCCCGGCGAGCTTTGCAGGCGGTATACGAACTCATTCTCATCGCCGAGCGAAGTGGCGATGGTATCTCGCAAGACACAACTCATTTCGACACGCATTGACTATAAAGGTGTGGTGTTACACTTGCGATGGAAGCACAAATCTGCGGTATTTGCAGTGCTGCCAGCGCCAAGAGTCGTGCATGAGCGCGGCCAGACCCGCGAGGGGCTATTTTTACGAGAAGCAGGCGCTCATGTGTTGTGGCTGCTCCCCTAGCTTCCGCAAGGGGCTTCTAGCTTGAGAAGCTAAACTTCGCAGCCGTATCTGACAACCGGCTATTGAGCGACCTAAGCTACCGATGCATTTATGTTAAGACGGCAGAAGTAACGGCTCTGGTGAAACTTACGGTGGCAGAAGCGGAAATCGGCGTTGATCAAGCACATGAGCCTTCAGTTATAGCTCCTGCATCATACTTTGTCAACGCTTTTTCTCAAACGGGCTTGCCAACATGCTGCGCACTGCTTGTTGCAGCTTCAAGATGTGTACCTGTTTTTTGAAACAAGAAGAACGAACGTCGTGAGGGTTTCGGTCATTTGGGGCCAGATTGCGTGTATCGTCTACTTGCTCGCATTTACGAGGCGGGCATACACCCTCGCATAATCGTCGACTACTTTGTCCCACGTCCTAATTCGATCGCTAAGCGGACCAACTTTTGGACTGCGATCTTTGATGTTGATTATGAGCTCCGCAAGCGCCGTGGAGTTCGGCGGATAGTCGATGCCAAAACAACCCGGTTCGTCCAGAAACTCAACGAGGGCCGTCTTTTTAGCTACAATGCAGGGTATTCCCAAAGCCAGAACTTCGGCAACTTGAATGCCATAGTTTTCCGAGCGAGAGATGAGTAGCGACATGTCTGCTTCCAAGATTTTCCTGTATAGCTCGTCGCCGAACAAGAACGGGTACCATAATATCGACGATTCCACGCCCAGCTCGTTTGCGAGCTGAACCAGAGCAGGCTTGTAACGCCCCTGACCAATAATACTGAGCTGTGCCCGTTTGTGAAACTTTCTTTCTACCTGACACAGCGCCTTCAGTATGTATTGAATGCCCTTTATCTCAATTAGCCAACCATAATAGACCAAAGAGATGTACTCGTCATTGCGCGTGGCGGTTCCCGATGTCTGAACACTGTCAATCCCGTGAGGAATTGTCTGAATCTTATCATTTGTCACCCCGAATGTGCGTTGTATGCTCTCGGCTTCAAATCGCGACGCGCAAATAATCGTGTCGGCAAGCTCGAACGCGTGCTTCCCGATAAGCTTGTTGTAGACGTTCCAGAGGTATTTTCCTGAGTAAGTATCATGCGATTGGGGGCCATAATGCGGCGAGAACACCACCGGGCACGTGGTGCTTCTCAAAAAATGGATCACCTCGGAAGTTAGCAGTGTCCCGTAGCCGTGTAAATGCACGACGTCTGGGTTCAGGCTTTTGAAATTTTCTCTCAAGTAGAGGTACATCTCCGGGCTCAAATTGTGCATGAATTCGCCCAATCTCGACTTTACTCGTATTATTGTAACGCTGCCCCACATCTCTTCGTGGGGAAGGTTCAAGGGATTGGTTTGAAGAACGGTCACTTCGTGCCCCTGCCGCACAAGGTTCTTCCCTATCTCTCGAACGGTTTTGTTAATCCCGCCGCCGCTGGTAGTTTCCATCGCGTTGGTTAACAGGACGCGCAAGCACTTTCCCCCACAACTGCTGTTTCACGGGCCGGCTGACGCAGTGAGCATGTAAAAAGAATTCGGTCATGATGAGCGATGCTCAGTGCTTGACGCGTCCGCTTACGACGTGCGATGCGATCACTACCGAGCATATAAGAAATCATGAGACTCCGCCAAGCTTAAGCATTCTTTCTCGCACGAAGTGGTGCTTCGCGCATAGTCGCGAGGCACCTCTGGGTCTTCGCGGCACTTTTTGCGCACGATTCGCGATCTAACAGAATTCCTTGTGCGGGCCGAACAGTATGACAGTTCCGCTAAAGACTTTCGTGCTTCAGTAACGTTCGAAGCGCAATGTTAGCTCAGCTGAATGTCGGCCTAACATTGCCCGACTTGACCCGGACCGAGGTGGCGTTCGCGGAAAAAGTAGACTTCGAACGCGAAGCCGTTGGACTTATAAGGCTGGGGCGACCCACGATTGACTGTCCGCTGTGTTATCGCCTGGTGAAAAGCGAATTAGAGCAACAACGAGAGAATGGCTTGGCTTGCCCGTTCTGTTCCGGTCACGTCGTGTCAGCTTTCTCCGACAATCCTTTGGTTCCATCTGCAAATAGGGACTTGAAGAAGCTGTCATGTTGATCCGCAACTCTGTGCCAAGAATACTCGGCTGTTACGCGCTCGTAGACCTTATCCTTCAGGTCGGCATACTGTGAGGGGTTTTCCTCGATCCCTCGCATGTGCCGACACAGATCGTCAGCGCCTTTGAAATAAAGCGCGAGATCCCCGCAGACATCTCGGTTGAACTCGTTGTCGTAGGCGATGATGATGTTCTTGTTAATCATCGCGTCGAGAAGAGAGGGATTTGTCCCTCCTTTGGAATGTCCGTGGATATATGCGCAGCAGTAGTGCCTCAGCATGGTGATGGCCTCTTGATCGTATATACCACCCGTCAATATGACTTCTTTGCCAAGAGGCGTGTCGTTGAGCGCTTCCATAACCGCGCGTTCATACTTTTTGGACGAGAAGTCGCCGACGATAACCAGAGGCTTTGTGCTCGTGCCGTGCAGATAGGCGTCGACGATCGTGGCGACATGCTGATCCGGTTCAAGTCGAGCTATAACAAGCCAGTATTTATGAGGGAGGAGATCAGCGACTCCCAGCGAGCTCGTGTGTTCACTGATCGTGCTCGCATTCCAGGGCGCGGCGACGGGCTCATTGACACCGTAGGTGAGGAAAACGACTTTGTCCTGGTACCGGGAGGGGACGTACGGTCTCAACTTCTTGTGATCAATGATTATGTGCCCTGCACCGGCCGCGGCGAGTCGGAAAAGACTTTTGACAATGTGCTGTTGTATCGTGCCGAACTTGGATCGCTCCCATTCGAGCCCGCCCATGTTGAACATCACTTCTTTTCCCAAGAGTCTCGGGAACGATATGCAAATGTTTGCGTTATAGCCGAAGCTGTACACGATGTCGCATTTCAGCACGGTCGATGATATGATTATGAAATACAGATCGTAGAGCACTTCGAAAACCTTTCGAAGCTCATAGTTCTTTGGCATCTTGATCGGGAAGTACATCACCTTAACGCCCTTGTACGTGTCGAGATCACAGTTGTTCTTCTCAGAGCTGCAATACACGTCGTAGCCCCTTTCAACGAGCCGAGGGGCTATCTCACGCGCGGCGGTCTCAAATCCCCCCCAATTAGAGAACCCTCGAGCGCCTATGACCGCAACCTTTCTTGACACGAAACCTCTGACGCAAACTCGCTCGCTACGGACTCCTTTTGAACCGCTTGGCCATCCTGAACGTCTCAAGGAACCGGCGGTTGTACCCAACCTGCGTCTTAACGCTGCCCCCCGTGCGCAGCACCGACCGGCATTCATCGCCGCTGAGTGCTAGAGGCTTCTCAACGAAGACGTGACAGTCGTGGCCAAGCGCCGTTTCGACCATCGGCTTGTGCAAAAAAACGGGCGTCGTTATTGCCGCGATGTCCAACTCTTCACTCTTGAACATCTCCTCGTAGTCGCGGTAGACGCGTATGTGTGGGAGGTACGCCTTGAGAAGATTGCTTGTGAGCCTATCTCTTTCAGCAACTGCAACAAGAGTGCTCGATTCTAACTGATTGAAAATCCCAGAATGGAGAAGACCCATCTTGCCCTGGCCAACAACGCCTACACGCAACTCACTCAATTGACGAACACCTCACCACGTACGAACTCTTAACTGTTACCCGATCTGCGTAAGCACGCGTTTTCAGCTGTTATGCCTACTTCGGTCTCGATGCCCCCGTCTGATGACGCCTCGGGACTGCGTGAGCCGTGGGATCATGCCTTGCGCCACGAGGTCAACCGCCGCACCACGTTGACTCGTGCTTAACCGACCCCCCACACTGAGGGCATCAGCAGACGCAGTCGGTGGAACCCCCCCTCAACACGTGATGTCCCGCGCGGGCACACTCCCTCGCAAACCATCAAAACCTGAACGTCGTTGTCCACGTAGCTTCCGGGGACGCTGGTTACTCCGCCGGTGCGATTCTATGGTACGAAATTCTATGGTTGACGCCCTGTGACACTTCAGTAGAGACAAGATTCCTCTTGCACGTCCACCGCTTTCTCGCCTCGCCCCTGCACGGGCGATTCAACGGCTGTGCGGCAAACTCATAGATGCAGGTTGTTCAAAGTATAAAAGCGATTCGAAAGGCGTTGTTACGTCTACAGTCGCTTTGGGGGCAATAGTGTCGGATATTAGCAATATTGCACGGAAAAATCCTATATCTATTTCACAGCCTTGCGAACGCTCCTTGCGGTCACTTCGGTCGAACTCTCGCGCGCGTGACCAGTCCGCGCAACCACACGCGCAACCCCGGCCTGCGAACGTTGACCTTCATACGACTTGAGCTCACGGCGAGACTTTGTATGCTGATGTCTCCCGTTTGAAATCATCACGCGTACCTATGCCGCCGCGGCGTCTAAGCGCAAGTAAAGATCTAGCCTGAACCCGGCATCTGATTCAGTGGGAAAGGACACGTGGCCACTATATGATCTGTTTTTGGTTAAGAGCACGCTGTGCGCTTGTCGCTGACGATCTGCACGGAAGCCTAACGCCTTTTCTGGTGCAACTCAGTGCCTTTTTTTAGGCTATTGCGCTCTCGTGTGCCCGAATTTAGCAGAGTTAAACCCACGAGCTTCAAGAATCTTGGTGCGCCTCGCAAGTTTGACATACTGAGTGCATTATACCTAAACGCCCGCAAGAAACAGAGTAGCGCCGTTTTGTTATCGCCCAAACACTCATAGGAATATCCCGTGTAAGCATAGATGTCAGCCTTCGTTGTGCCCGATGCGGGATCACAGAGCCGCAACGCTTCTTGACCAAAAACTATTGCGTCAAGGTGGAAATTGCGTCGCCTTTTTGCCGCTTCCGGCTCTGAACCTCGTGATTCTAAACCCGCTAGAGTGTTATTCCCGTGTACTCGATACTGGACTAATGGTTCGGCGATGTAGTAAAACTCGTATTTTCTTGCCAAATCTAGCACGAACTTCCAATCGTTAAGGAGCATTAAGCGCTCATCGAACCGTATTTCGCCGAGATTCGTTCTCTTGAAGAGGAGAGTCGACCCAAAAATGTAATTGCGCCTTAACAGCTCTTGGGAGATGTCGCCACTCTTTTTTCGCGAGACGGTTCCGTTGAATTCGCTAAAGCTTTTTCCTACGGGGTGCCCTTTGCGGTCAATTACTTCGCCTTCTGACCAGACTATCAGGTTTTCGTTGGACGCGGTGACAGCGAGTTGTTTTGTGAGTTTATCCTTTGCCCAAACGTCGTCAGAATCAATTGCTGCTACGAATTCTCCTTTCGCTGTTTCTATGCCGTCATTCATCGTCTTTGCGAATCCGCAGTTTGTCTCGTGAAGGATTACGCGTATTCTGGTGTCTTCCGCTGCATATTTTTGAATAATCTGTCTTGATGCATCTGTCGAAGCGTCATCAACAATTATCAATTCGAGGTCATCGAAGTCTTGCCCTAGAACGCTCTCAATTGACTCGGAGACAAACTCGTCATAATTGTAGGAGGGCATCACCACACTAACTAATGGCATCTTTAGCTGTCCGTCCGAGGTACCTCACTTCTTCGTCGGTCAATGCGGGATAACGCGGGAGAGAATCGGTGCATACCGCCTGTGTCGACAGGTCTTTTGTATCGCAAAAGCTGCATAAGCTTTTTGCTTATGGGCTGGAATTGGAGAGAGTATCTGTGTTTGAATGCCTTTCTTTTGAAGGACTTGTTGAAAATTGTCCCTTCCCGCCAGTTACACATAGATGGTATGCGTGGCTAGCATACGCCCCTTAGATAGCACAACGTTCATTTGCTCCAGTAGTTCCTTGCATAGCTGAGCTAATCGTCTCCTCTTTTCATTCCATTCATCTGGTCGCGGTAGCTTGACTCGCAACGCGGCCTGCAATCCGTCCAAATACTATGGATCCTCATACTGTCGTGATGGTATTCCTCAGATTGGCCGAAGTTCCTTAACGCCCTCAGCAGGGCTGCGGTCGGTTGTCGTCACCGTACCGCCATCGCCGTAGACCCCACTATTCTTTACGGGGCAAGAACTAAAACATCCCCGTCGCCAAGACCTGCCTCTTTTATCTTCTACTCTTGGAAGCTCAATGAGCCTGCATCTCGATACGGTCATACCTTTTTCTACATCTAAGCCTCTGCCGGTCTTGAGCGCTTGAGTAAACTGAGTAGTAACTGTTTGTCTTGTTCGTTGAGGCCAAATCTGTAGATAACGGCAGCGTATACAATCAGGTCGACAATGGTTATCAGCGCCAGCGGGACGTTGCTGAGATGCAGCAGTGCTGAAATAGCCACAACGACGGCCAAGCCGAAAAAGGGCGGCAAACTCGCTCCTCGTAACCCGAGAGCAAAGCCGTTTCGTCCCAGGAAAAAGAGAGCTAAAGCAAGCCCACCAGCTGCAGCACCGACTGTCGCAAATGATGCACCAAGATAGCTGTACCCGGGGATCAAAAGCACGTTTAAGCCTATGTTAAGAGCGGCCTGCAAGGAATTTAGTGTAAGGCTAAGCTTTTGCAGGTTAGCAGCGACAAATGCAGTTCCCAAAAAATAAGACGGGTACATGAGCGCTGCGGACCAGATCAGTATTTGTAGAGCCCCGACGGATGGGTCGAAGCTGGCTCCAAAGAGGAGTGAGACGATCGGCTTTGCCCACAGTGTGACTACAAACGCCATTGGCAGGGCAAGGTACATCAGGTATTTTATCGCGAGCGCGCACGCGTCTCGAAAGGACTGCGTGGAGTCTCGGTGCAGCTTGGCCAGCACGGGGAATAGCGAGGCGACAAACAAGCTCGGAACAACGAGCGACGCCTCTGAGAGGGTATACGCAACGCTGTAGAAGCCGACAGCAGTCGTACCCTGGATCAATGATACCATCACGACGTCAATCCTGAAGAAGATGATTACGCTCACTGCCGTGGCAGCCATAGGCCAGGCTTCAGTTAGGGCACGTTTCCAGAAAGTGAAGTCGGCTTCAAGACGAGGCACAAAAAATCGTCGGACGCATATTCCGTACAGGTACGCTAACCCGGCCCCATACGTCACGAGCCATACCAGCGCAAATGCCACGACGCTCAAGTGCAGTAGTATGGCGATCACGACTCCACAAAGTGGCACCACACTGATTATGACCGAAACTGCGGCTTGGAACTCAAGCTGTTCGAACGCTTGAAATATGGCCAAGAAGAGCGATGAAAGCGCGCTGACGATCATTCCGACAGACAGGATGTACACAACGCAAATAGTCTGCTGCGAGTACCCAACGGAATTTACCAGCGCAACGATCAGGCCGATGGCAGCGAGGCCCAACAGTACTTCCATCGGAATGAGGTTCGCCACATATTTCCTCGCTAGGCCCCTATCTTTGGCAACCTCTCTTGTCGCTAGCGTCGTCAGGCCGAACGTCGCAAGAATGCCGAAAACTGCCGTGAGCGCCAATCCAAAATTCAAGACCCCCAAACCGGCCGCGCCCAAGTACCGCGCAACGAGAATTGCATAGATGGCGCCCTCCCCGTAACTTATTATCTGACCAATCGTCAGTAAGGACGTATTTCTTGCTACGCGTTTCGCGCTCGACATGTTACTTCCACGTTATCTCGGTCTGCGGTAGCGAGACATTCGATGCGCTTAAAATGGCGGCTTGGGGCTGCCTATCTCAAATCTGCTTGAGACTCCTGCGGCAAGCATTCTTGTTTTTCGATACCAGATCAAGGCAAATATGCTTACCGAAAAGACCGTTAGAACCTAGATAGCTTTTTTGATAGCGTGCGAGAAGAACTTCTGATACGCCAACGGTAGTTCTGATCTTTTGATCAATGGGATCTCGGTAGTGAGAAGACGTATTGTGCCACTTCTTCGGTTGGAGGTTGCCGGTCGTGCGGCGTCACAAGCATCGACGTCGATCGTTTAAACGCAGTTTTAGAGGCCACATTCACGGCGTACTCGGATTAAACGTAACGACGCGATAAAAACAGCTCTTTTGAAAAAAGCAAATTTGGTCCTGCACGAACGGGTCTAGCTCTATCGCATAACAAGCGCGGGTTACTTCGGCTGAAATGAATCGCTTCATCGAATCGGTGCGTTTCGAGACCCAAAACTGCAGTTCAGAGTAACGTAGTCTTCCAAGCAGATATTTCTCGCGAGAGTTAGGCCATTTGTGCACGCGCGATTTCGCGACCCGCGACTTAACCACCCCTGGCGTGACCTTAGTGCTCGGTGATGTTACACGTCGTATTGTCGGCTCATGACCATTTTTTGAATGGGATAGTTTCAGGCACATGAGTTCGTGGATGTAGCTTCAAGCTCGATGATCTTCTAAGGAGAAGTCCTGCCTTCGAACCGCTAAGTTCTGAGCACCTACTTCATCAAAGGAGCAGTTGAGGGAGTATACGTACGCGCAGATTTGAAAGACAGCAGCTTGGGTATGTAACGAACAAAATGGCAAAGATGCCCCAATTGCGGTAAATGCCGCGTAGCTAAAAACGCCAAAACCAACTTCCAAGCTACCTATCCTTAAGCACGTGCTATCAGTTATGAATTCTGGCTTGCGTGAGCAAATGCAGATTGGCTGAAGTTAATAATTTATAATCCTATTGATATCTGTACCAATTACTTTCGTCGCCCACCCACTGCAAACTTCGTGGACCAGATTCAGACCAGTTGTGAACATCAAAATTGCACGGATGAGTTGCAAAAAAACTCAAAAAACACTGAAACGTGTGCAGAGGAGTAGAAGAAGTAGGTGCAACCGCTACGATCAGAGGGGCTTGGCCAATAACTAGACTGTAGTTCTTTTTACGTAGAGAAGATAGCTAAAAATGATCAACGTCACGAAGACCGAGCTGCCACCTCTCGAGAAGTACATCGAGTACTTGCAAACGATATGGTCAAGCAGCTGGATAACAAACGACGGCCCGCTGGTGCAACTGCTTGAACAGAGACTTCAAGAGCATTTGGGCGTAGAGCACTTGATTGCTGTTGCAAATGGAACGATGGCCCTGCATTGTGCCTTAAAAGTATTACGTCTTAAAGGTGAGGTTATAACAACGCCGTTTACCTTTGCAGCCACAACCAATGCTATATTGTGGGAAAATTTAGTGCCGGTTTTTGCGGATATTGATTCAGAAACATTTAACCTCGACCCTGATGACGTGGAACGAAATATAACTGACAAAACGAGTGCGATACTTGCAGTACACATTTACGGAAATCCTTGTTATACTGAGCAGCTACAAGAAATTGCTGATACTCATCATCTACGTCTGATCTATGATGCAGCACAGGCATTTGGCGTTGAATATAAAAATAGACCTGTATTGAATAACGGTGAGATCTCAACCCTAAGTTTTCACGCTACAAAAGTGTATCACACAGCTGAAGGTGGCGCGATTGTATCTGACGACGATCAGATTGTGGAAGAACTGAAATTAATGCGAGATCACGGCATTAAGTCCGAGCAAGAAGTTACGATACCTGGAACAAACGCCAAGATGAATGAATTACAAGCGGCAATGGGGTTGTGCAACCTGGAAAGTATCGAAAAACACGTTGAACGCAAAAAGAAGATTTATGAACATTATAAAAAAAGGTTAAATTCGACTGAGGTACGTTTTCAAAAGATAGTTGCGTCTAAGTACAATTATAGTTATATGCCTCTATGTTGCGAAAATAGTGAAAAAAAAGAGAGACTGCTTTTAGAACTCCTTAAGATAGGGATAAAACCGCGACAATACTTTTACCCATTAACCGTTAATTATGCGTATTTCAACCATAACCGTGATCACGTCGCTGACAGAAATAACTTAAAAAATGCGATTGATGTTTCACGTCAGGTACTATGTTTACCTTCATACCCCTCCCTTGATATGAAAATTATTGATACTATAATAGATTTAGCGAACTCGGTTTTAGAAGATACGTAAGTACGAAAGTGGTTACAGAGCCTGCGACATACCACTTTCTAAAGAAGTTGAACTGAGTATCTAAAAGACCAAATTCTGACATACTTATTTTTGAATCATCTGTCGTGGTGCATCTGTGGCAGCACCGGCGAGTTCGCCCTGGATTTTATAAGCATTTCACGCACGTGCCTCACCTCAATCTTCGGATACCGATGTAAACTGCGGCGATGACCACGACGAGGACAACCGCACCTACGAGCGGCACGATTGGTATATTGGTTGTTGACTGCGGTATCGGAGCGGTTCCGTTAACAGCGTATTTTACGGTAACTGCCAGAGCTGGTAATATAACAGCTTGTCCCGTCCTACCGCTTGCGGTTGAATTCACTACTAACAAACCGGAATAATTACCGTCCTTTGCGCTGTTATTCACATTCACTTGAACTGTTATTGTTGTGTTTGTAAGCGGATTGATTGCGCCGCTCGAGGGTGTTACGGATACTGCGTTCGCACCCCGGACCGCTACGGTGTAATTAAGTGGTGTGCTATTATCGGTGTTGTAGATTCTAAAGTCCTGTGTAGCACTGCCGCCGCGCCCTATCGTCCCTAAGTTGACAACTGACGGGGAGGCCCCGACGCCTACTGCATTAGCCGGAGCCGTTACCGCGAGCACGACCGCCGCCGTAAGAAGTAATAAAAGGAGGGGCTTTAAAAGCCCTCCAATTTCACGTTTGCTCAGCTTTATCACCCACGTTTGTTTTGTGCTTACGGTGCCGATGCCATCACCGTTATCGTGGTTGAGTATGTTCCAGCGTAAGGACTAATACCTGTTGGAATGGTCTCGACAAACCCGATAGGCGCATGTTGGTCTATTGACAGTGGGCTGGGATTGTTCGAAGTTAACGAAGATGCTGGAACGGACGCTGCACCTGTAACATTGCTCGTCCACGGAGCCGCACTTATACCTAGATTTTCTGCTTGGTTAACTGTGTCGTGAACGGTTGTCGTCTGCGTTGCTGACGTGTCTCCTGGACCAAGCGTTCCGAAATTGAGGCTTGAGCCGCTGTCGATTGAGACACCCAGTGCTGCAACGTAGTTGATTGGGCTGAACGTATAGGGTGCGCTGGTTTTTTGTGGATTACTTGCCGTCAGCACGACGGAGTATCCTGCACCTGCGGGGTAGTTGTACTGGAATGGTATGCCTACGGTGAATGTTGCGGTGTTCCCCGTGCCGGTTCCACTCGTTACTACAACTGGTGCTCCAAGAGCTGTTGCACCATTGTAGAGTTGTGCGTTTACTTGATCTGACGCTGCTACCCCGTTTGCATCCGTTACGGTGGCTGTTAGCGTAGATGTGCTTACACCATTAGGCGTACAATAAACAGAGGCACTACCCGTTGCCGTGATAGTCGGAGTTGTTACTGCGGTAAACTGTCCATTTACACTGCCGCCTGGCGATCCTACCGCCGCCACCACCGCGACCGGCATTGCAAGCATCGCAAGGGCAATAGCGACCACTGCGATTGTTGCTGAGTATCTTTTTATGTTCATCTGTCAATCCTTTTTTATTTTAATTTCGAATCCTCTTTTGAGGAATAAACGGACGCACTCTGAGTGCATCACCTCATAAATGTTGTTAAGGTATATAACTATTGCTAAAAGTTATCAATAATTAAAAGTTATTTAATTTATATGAAACAATACTACAAGAGTTACGTTCCATAAACTCGTGCTGTTCGCTGAAGACGTGTCTCGTTCGTCTGCGAGTTCGGGGGTATCAGATGGTCGTTAGTACCCATCTTTGCTCGATGCCTAAAAAGCCACGTAACGTGACTGACGTGTCGATCGTCCTTGCGACCTTCTTTTTCTGGCAGGGTTAGTCGCGGGTATGGGTACGTAGTGCGATCGGCCCACCAGCGTCGTGCCATTTGCCCGTGTGCTGACAGAAATGCCGCTCAACCCAACCAGTAGTATAGCCTACCGCAAACTATTCGCCTTTATAACGCCCCTACCAGCGACCCCGCTCAAAACGTCGCTTGCACAAAAAAAGACCGATTTTGATGCCGTCTCTCAGTGACGATAGCTTCGGTTGATCCACTCGAGCGCGGTAGGTGATCGGAATTTCCGTTACGTTCAAGTCTTTCCTCACGCATTCAGCGAACATATCGGCTTCAATTTCAAAGCCGCGGGCTGCGAGTTCCATGCGCTGAACCGCGTCGCTTCGGTAGCCCCAGAAACCCGTGCACACGTCGCTGATGTGGACACCAAACAGCACCCGCGCGAGGAGCGAGAGCAGGGTGTTCCCCACGACGTTCATTCTGGTCATGGCTCCCGGCTCAATGGTACCCTTGAATCGCGATCCGATAACGACGTCGTGTGTCTGGAGCAGGCGTGTCATCTCCGTTGCCATTTCAATCGGGTACGTGTCGTCCCCGTCAACCATGATCGCGTAGTCGGCAGTGATGGACTTAAATCCCGTTTGAATGGCCTGACCCTTTCCCCGCCGCGCTTCGAGTATGATCTTTGCGCCCTTTTTGACGGCGATCTCTCTCGTGTTATCGGTGGACTGCCCGTCGATCACGTACACGGCAGTTTCAAGCCCGTTTTGCAAGAGGTCGGCAACGGGCACGCTGTCGATGACCTTACCTATTGAACGTTCCTCGTTTAACGTCGGAATAACGACAGCTACTGTCTCTGGCGCCTCGCTTGTTCGCTTATCGTGCGTTATCGTCCGTGGCGTCAGCGATTTCCCCCTTTGATCAAACCGATCGTTGGTTGTCCAGTTCAGTAGCGTCACATTGCCCAATCCGGTAGAAATCACGTAAGAAAGATGATTTCAATTACGTAAGCGATGCGGTTTCGCCGGTGCGAACAGCAACGCTGTGAATGTCATCCTCCTTATTCACAACTGATCGCGTTCTTTTTCTATTTAAGCTCTTGTAACGAGTCAATGTGGGAAAAAAAGCGAAATTGGAGCTTTTATACAGTACCGGAGGGACGTTCCTCCAGTCAAACTGAGGGTTATGACTTACATTATCACTCGAAACGTGCTGCCGTGTCGTAACTCTCGTTGAACTATGCCGTTTTTTCCAAACGTCTGCACGCAACGGTGATGGTCCTCGCTCAGCGCTAGTTCGATCACACTTGCCGTGTCAGCGTACTCGGTGCAGCTGCTTGCGATACCACGCTAACCCCCTGAACGAGTGGGCTAAATCCATCTGCCCTCGATGCCGGAAATTAGCGGCTCGAGTGCGAGGATCATCAAGGAAAGCGTAACCAGTGCGGCGGGGAGTTCAGCGTATGTGAAATCTGGGAACAGCAACACGAAGGGGGTTACTAAAAGAGCAAGAATGCCATTGATTTGTGGGTATGCAAAAACCACGAGGGTTATGAAAATGGCTAAGACGCCTACGATTTTGCCACTCGCGGTGCCGCTTGATGCGCTCGCAATTCCAGCGAAGAGCACTCCGATGGCTAGCAGGTCGACAGGTGCGGAGGATAGAGCCACGAGTGCCCAGACGGCGATTAGGATCGCGAGTACTGATAGAATCAAGTTAGGCCGCCCTGTCGAAATGCCTTTGGTATATATTCGTATGATGTAGGCAACTTGGAGGACGATTAACGCGATTGCTAGGGCTGCGTAGAAGGCTAACCCATACTCCAACCCTGGCCACCAGAGGACGACGCCCAACACAAGGATGATAAGACCTACGCTGATCTCAAGCATTCGGAGCCACACGGGACTCTTTTTTTCTTTCGTAGTCGGCGGTGGGGGTAGCGGTGCTGAGGCGCAGGCAAACGCCTTACCGCATTTTGTGCAAAATGAGGTACTGGTGGGATTAGCCGCTCCACAGTAGTTACAATACTTTTGCTGCTCCATTTGCGTATCCGCCCCCTTGACGGAAAAATGAATAAAAAGAGTGCAACGTCGGTGTAGTAGCTTAAGTCTTCTCTTTAGCTGTATTTAAGATGGACGCGTTATGTGAAAAAAAGCCTAAATTGGAACTTTTACACAATACTGTAGGACCGTTCCAATGATTGCAGTTAAACTGATGGGTATGACTCGCCTCAACTCCTCAGCACTCAGCGCATTTTAAGGCCTTGAAATCGAAAAAAGGCATAACGAGCAGGGAATCCTACCTAAAAGATTGCTATGCGCTCTCTGCGTCAATGAAAACAAACGTTGCGCCAAGCAGCGAAGATTATTGACTTGATGAGGCGATTGACCTAAAGATAGTCGTTGGGCACCGAGTCGTTGTTGCTCCTAACCGAATCCGTCCGATTAGTTTGATTGATGTCGTGCCGCAGGCTTTTTTAGGCGTTTTCTTGATCGAGGCCTAATTTTGGGTGGGGGATGCCTTTGAGCGGGGTCTAGGTGTACAGAGGTATCGAACTGACCACGACCTAGTGTATGCTCGCCTGCGCCCCGATAGTATTGATGCCCCAGGCGCATCTCCGAAAGTTCGTAAGCTCCTGATGGACAGAGTGGCGGCCTCTATACGATCAGCGCCGCCAGCTAACGCGTAGAACGCGGCTAACCTTGCTACCAATCACAGCGTTTCTTGAAGAGAGGTATCGTACGTCGCAGCCTCGTTCAATCACGTGGCCCCATTTGCAAACAACTCCCTGTCCGCTCTGCCTCGTCAAACGCGTGCGTCAAAGCCTCTAAACGACGACAGTCCCACTTAGTCGCTCTCTTTTACGCCCTCGACGTGTGCCTTGATGGCACGAAACGCCTCAAGCGCCGCATTACGCTGCTCGTCTGTGAGCGTTTTTCCTGCGTAGTTGGCACGCTCGTACACGAGGGTGAGCGTGCGCAAGGGCGCTTGCACGTCTGGCACGGCGGCAGCAACGGCATAATATTTCTCCCAGTGCGTCGCGCTCGGCGCGATCTTGACCTCGTGCGTCGTTGCGAGAGCCGTTAGTGCCGCATTATAGAGCGCGTTGACCGCCTGCCGNNTTGTTTTAGCACACCCGTTTCGGCGACGCTTTCCGCTGGCGCTTCCTCCGATTCGGCCCGCTGCTGCTCCGCCGCTTGCGGCTCCTCGTCGAGGAGTGGCGACGCGCGTTCGGCGGGCAAAGCGGGTTCTAATTCTGACGCTTCGTGCGGCGAGACTTTTGCCGCGGCATCCACAGCTGGCGTTATTCGCGCTAGTTCCTGTTGCTTTTGCGCACTCGCTTCGGGTAGCGACGCTTCCGCTGGCCCGCTGGCCGTTTGCTCGGCCGGTTTCACGCGTCTCCTGCCAAGAGGCGGGAGCACGACTTTTCCGCGCATTCGCCGCGCGACGAGATACAGTCCAATGAAGATCACTACGATAACCGCAGCAATAATGAGGAATAACGGCAGCAAATCGACAGAAACAGTGGTCACCGCGCTCGGCGCGCTTGGGAGCGAGGCATTACCGGGTTCGGCTACCGTGTAGATCCTGACACCATTCGAAAACGCTGCCGGAAAGTAGTACACCCCGACGGGGGCCGCGAAGGAGTACGCACCGTTGCCGTTCGTTTGGGCGTTTGCCAAAATCACATCGCCCATGTGGAGCGCTACGGCCGCGTTTGCCAGTGGTTTCGATCCTGCGGTAACCTTCCCGGCGGCTTGCACCGTGCTGCCGAGCGATATGCTGCCGGGGGCAACCGTTACGTTGTTCACGACCGTTGTGTTGGCCGATGGGGCCTGTGCGGCAACGGTCAGTACGCCGTTGTACGGCGAACCGCAGAAAACCGCAAAACCGACCGTAATCGTCAACGCGACAACAAGGGCCACGCACGCAAATCGCGCTTTGGTGAAGGAACGAGTCATGAGAGTCACACGCAGTTAGCAGAAGCCAAGAATCCTGAAGGGGGTTCGCTACACACAACAAGAACGACAGAGTTATAAAAAGATGCGGTTTTGCGTCTGTTTTTGGAACGACACCGAATAGCCCGATAAGAACGAACAACACAGCGAGATGAACCGGAAGATTCGCGCTGGTTGGTGAGGAGCATCACGCAGGGTCCCGCTGAACCAAGACGTCACTCAAAGCTCGTGTGACCCTTGCAGCGCCGACCCAGCGGCCCGGTGCGTTAGTCAAAGGCGGGCTAGCAGCCACGGTGCGTTGACGTAGTGTATCGCAGAAATGACTGCCGACCGTGACCCAACGTACGGTCAGAGTCCGGGTCCACCCTTGTAGATCATCAGTACTGCAGCAATCTTTCACTACTTCTGGGTGCAGCTGTCGAGGGCCGCGCTGAATCACGTGATCAGTCATAGACCGAGTCTGTCGCGTTGCGGTCGCGCCAGCTCGCTGCATCGAATGATGATGTCGCTGCCTTCATTGCGCGCCTCTTCAAGCACGCTTGCGGTGTCGGCGTATTCAGTGTATATGCACGCGATCATGCTGCATAACGGGCAGCCGATCTGCTCGCAGACTTGCGGAGCTTCTTCTCCGATGGAATGACACGTTCCGGTGTATGGAGTATTGTGGAGGCGCACGCTGAGCTCGCCGTCGTTTTGTGAGACGTCCACCTTGTCAGCGAGTTCGAGGCCCTTTACGAGGACGTCTTGCAGCTTCTCGGTGAGTGTGTTGCCAGCCTGCGGTTCACGATCCTGCTGAGGTTCCTCCGCGCCCTCCGTTTCGATCGGGGCGTCTCTCCAGTCCACCTTCAGGTCGCGTGTCGTGTGCGCAAACAGGTGGTAGCCGAGCGGCTTAAGCAGCACGCCCTCCTGTGCGGGGTTGGCAAGGTCGATTAGAAACGCCCGGTCTTCGGTGAGGTGTACTTTTGCGGGCACCTCGTACTCCCTCCTGAGCGGTATGAACACCTTGACGTTCGTGCCGGTCATCGATGACGGCAGATACACGCCCCGGTTCTTCACCCGAAGATCGCGCAGCAGGNNCCGACCATCATGAGGACGCTGGCGCTGGGTGACCCGTTGTACGACGGGTACGCGACGAGTGTTATCACCGCCCCGATCGCGAGGAGGACCACGCCGGTGATCCGGAATTCCCACTTTCGCGCGAGGTTCTGGTTCTTCTGATAGCGCGTGTTCTCCGCTTCAAGCTCGTGAATGCGCTTTCGAAGGCGATATGAGGTAAGATCGTCGGTCGCTTCCATGTCAGGCCTCCACCGGGCGTTGCACGAGCGCCGGTCGGCGTATCCAGGCGAGCGCGAACGCCGCCGCGAGCAAGATGATTCCTGACAGCGCCGCCGCCTGGGCCGTTGTGAGCCACTTGGCGTACGCGGCAGCAATGCCGGGCACGAGCGATGCGGCTGCGACGATGGCCGTTATGAGCGCGGGCATCGCGTATGTGCGAAGCTTCTCAAGGCGGGGAAACGGCGCGATGACCGACGTAAGCAGCAGCAGGCATAGCGCCTGGTACACCACGACGGTGGTGAGATCCGCCGCCAGACCGATGGCGCTCAGCTCTGCGATTACCAGCCCGTAAAAGCCGAAACTGGACGTATGCCACCGCTTTGTGTACGCGACCGCAAAAGCGGCGAGAGCGGCGGCGGCCGCTAACGTCCCGATGGTGAAGTGTGCGAGGTCGAGGGCGATGAGCGCCAGCACTGAGATAAGGAAGAGGGCCTCTACGGGGTGTGCACGCGCCGCTTTGACGGGCTGAGTGATACCGCTGGGTGCCATTACGCTATTCGCGCCTCCTCTAGTGCGGGCTGCAGCGCTTCAGCGGTGTTCGCCTCGATGACCTTCACGTTGGGGATCTGCTCAAGCTTGCGCATGCGCCTCAGGTGTGCGTCGTAGGCCGCGTAAACGTCCTCAAGCGAGAGGAGCGGATCCGCGAACTGCTCGAATATCTTCGAAAAGAGCGCGACGACGTACACGCGGGCCCCGCGGCTTGTCGCGAGGCGGACGCCCTCNNGAGTGAGGCGGCTATCGCGCGAAATGCCGGAGCGCGCTTCAGGCTGTGCAGGTAGCCCTCGCCACGGGCGTACATGTAGGAGACGACGTGCCGGAAGTGCCTGACGTCCTCGTCGGTCTCGTCGGCCTCGGTCGCCGCGAAGTGCCGCTTG
>PMIN01000241.1 GCA_003158275.1 Methanobacteriota archaeon | reverse complement strand
CGCGTTCTTCGGGGTTCATTTGTTGATGCGTGGTGCTCGCAGGGTGCACCACCAACGATTTCGCATCGCCGATATTGGCGAGGTGACTGAAGAGCTTGAGGCTCTCTATGAACTTCACGGCAGCGTCGTACCCACCCTTGACGCCGAATCCAACGAGCGCGCTCGCACCGTTTGGCAAGTACTTCTGCGCTAGTCGATGAGAACGATCGTTGTCTAGTCCAGGGTAACTCACCCACGAAACGCGTTCGTGCTCCTTCAAGAATCGCGCCACAGCAAGCGCATTCGCGGAGTGGCGTTCCATTCTCACGTGGAGTGATTCAAGTCCTTGAAGGGTCAGGAAGGCATTAAAGGGGCTCAAAGCTGGACCGATGTCGCGTAGCAGATGCACTCGCGCCTTCAGTATGTAAGCGAGTTCTCCGAACGCTTCAGCGTACACAAGCGCGTTGTAGGTGGAGTCAGGTGTGGTAAAATCGGGGAATTTTCCGTTCGTCCAGTCAAAGTTTCCCGCATCAACGATGAGCCCCCCGATAGAAGTGCCATGCCCACCCATAAACTTAGTGAGACTATTGACGACGATATCCGCGCCGAAGTCGATTGGTCGGCACAGGATGGGCGTAGTTGCAGTGCCATCGACGATGAACGGAACACCGCTGTCGTGCGCTATGTGAGCGATGCTTTCGATATCGAGAACGTCCAAGGTCGGATTGCCGAGCGTTTCTCCAAAAAAGGCCTTCGTCTTATCATTGACGTACTCGTTGTAGTTGTTCGGATCAGTCGAGTCTATTAAGTGGACCTTGATGCCCATTCTTGCCAACGTCGATGAGAACAGGGTGTAGGTACCGCCGTACAGTTGCGATGATGATATGATCTCATCTCCAGGCCTAGCGATGTTGAGGATTGAAAACGCGTTCGCGGCTTGGCCGCTAGCAACCGCCAACCCTGCTTTGCCGCCTTCCAGCAGGGCAACTCGCTGTTCGAGCACATCATTCGTGGGGTTCATTATGCGCGTGTAGATATTTCCCATCTCCTGGAGCCCAAAAAGTTTTGCAGCGTGTTCTGTGCTGTCGAATACGTACGAAGTCGTTTGATAGATCGGAACGGCCCTCGCTTTTGTTGTAGGATCAACCGATTGCCCTCCGTGAACTGCTATCGTTCCAGGTCTTTGCATGATACACCTCTTTAAACGGCAATTATTTTATATAACGATTGTTATAATATAGAGATATAACAATTGTTATAACATATATACGAGCTGTTATATTGGGCACTTGAGCATTAAGGTTTCGGAGCAGGCAAAAACAGTATACGGCAAGCCGTTTTATGTGAAGCTGATGTCCTATGAGCGACTCATGAAAACGCAACGATCGCCCTGTGAAACAGCGGTCTGGAGTATCCTCCCTACCATCCGTTGCGAGGTTTCAAAGGAGCTAGCAAAACTAGGTCTATCGCAAATGATGATTTCGGAGCGTCTCGGCGTCACGCAGCCGGCAGTCAGTCAATATGTAACGAGCAAAAGGGGGACAGCTGTTGCGGTCAGCGATGATGTAAGGACGCTCATTCAATCGCTGGCTGAAGACGTTGCCGCGGGAAAAGAACTCAACTTGAACGAGCGGATATGTGCGATATGCACGCATATCCAGGGCGATGAGAAGTGCACGGCCTCCAGTCGCTAGCCATGAATAGCCACCTAAAACGCCTGAAAGAGGAAAACGACGCCGTCATTTTGGCGCACAACTACCAACGCGACGAAGTTCAAGACGCCGCCGATTACGTGGGCGACTCATTCGAGCTCTCAAAGATCGCGTCTGAGATCAAGTGTGCAGTCATCGTGTTCTGTGGGGTCGACTTCATGGCGGAAAACGCTGCTATCCTCTCGCCCGACAAGGAGGTGCTGCTTCCCGTGAAGGAGGCGACGTGCCCGATGTCGCGCATGATCACTCGAAACGACGTGCGACAACTCAAAAAGCGCTATCCGGGTACGCCCGTCGTGTGCTATGTGAACACTTCGGCCGCCGTCAAGGCAGAAAGCGACGTGTGCTGTACGTCTGCAAACGCCGTGAAGATTATCAATGCGCTTGATGCAGATCGAATCGTGTTTATTCCCGACCGAAATCTCGGAGACTACCTCGCCACGAAAACCGGCAAGGAGATTATCTCTTGGGATGGCTTCTGTCCGACCCACCAAGTGATCACCTTGGGAGATGTGCTAATCAAGCGCGAGGAGGTACCCGACTGCGAGATCGTCGTGCATCCAGAGTGCCGGCCAGAGGTCATAGCAGCAGCTGATTTTGTGTACGGGACCGGCGGCATGCTGCGTCACGCCGCAAAAACCAACGCACGCCACACCGCCATTGGAACCGAAGTAGGCATGCTCCATCGACTCAGGAAGCAGGAACCAACGAAGGAGTTTTCCGCGCTCGCCGAAACAGTGTGTCCGAACATGAAACGCACACACCTTGAAGACGCTGTCCGCGCGCTCGAGCAGAAGGAATTCCTTGTCACTGTGACCAAGGATGTCCGTACGGGCGCAAAAAAGGCACTCGACAAGATGCTTGAGATCGGAACTTGAGGTTCGGCACTGTCTGCTTCGTCAAGAATGAAAAGTGCGCTAACATTTTCGCCCATTGATTTTTGAGGATGCCTAGTTTTCACGGCGCGCCTGGCGAGCAAATTTTACATAACGTTAACGCCGTTAATTATTTGGTGTTTGTCGTGAACGACGCTGTCGCTGAGCTTACAAACAATGAACAGCGTGCCAGAAAACTGAGAGAGTATCCCCCCCAGTGCCAAACTGGTGTTCAGGACTCTTGAGCGAAACGGCATAATGACCATCAACAACATCGAAAAGCAGACTTATCTACCCCACAGAACGTGAGATACACAATCAAGAGGCTCAAAGAAGGCGGCATGGTGACTCAACGCTTTTACATAAAGGGCACGCCAAAGCCTCTACCGGCTAGCCGAGTAGCTAGCCGAATAGCCCGCAAACCCCCTGAACCAGATTGCACGAGAGATACATGCTGAGTTTGGTATCGCTCCCTCGACCGTGGGCCGGTAGTGGAAAACGCGCCGCGCGCACTTCTGAGTTCTTCCCAAGCAATCCGCTCGTCAATCCTTCAAGCTTTCTGTTCCAGGGCAGCCACGCGCTCGCCCATCGGACCCTGACACGCCCTGAACTCTGCACAGCACTTCTCGAGCTCGTCTACGCGCTTCTTTAACTCGTTTATTTCGCTCTCGTATTCCATATTTTCACCTCCTTGTGTAATTGATAGACCGATTGGCTTCTTAACACGAGCCATCGTTTTGCTTTCCTTTCTTTTTGCTTCTTCGGCCTAAATGGATTATGGAGACCCCAAGGTCTACTTGGTGCAGGTGACGATCGTGTTTCGACCCACGCTGAGTGCGGCGTGACGCGGTACAGTACTGGACAAGTATATTATGCGGACTTTGGTTCGCACTTCTCTTAACCATCGCAGGCCGTTTTGCTTGCGAGGATTTGCTAGAGGCGGCATCAAGAGCAACAGCCTTCATCAATCGCTGCTTCATTCTCGCGTTTGTCAAGCAGTGATTTGATCGTGTTACACACGTCACAGAGGTGCACCGACAGGGCCTCGGGGTCGTCTTTGTATTCCTCAAGGTAATCGTCGATCACCTCGAGCACTTCGGCGTCCTGTCCTGCCGTTCCCCGTTTGCTCTTGACGTACTGATTGACCGCAGCGGGAGTAACACCGAGTATTCGTGCGATCTGTGCCTGACTTATGCCTTCCTCCTTCATCCGCACGGCCATCTCGGCCCGTATCACGGGAAGGACGTACTGCACGATGATCTCACATCGCGGCCTAATCTTCGACAACCTGTCGGTTTCAGTCATAGCTACAGTAAGTCATATTTCCCGGCTATCTCCTTAAAGACATCTGCCACGTACGATGTCTGGTCCCACGTTAAGCCATATGTGTTGAGCTTCCATGTGCGCGTCGCTCCGGCAAACTCGCCAACCACACCCCTTTGTTTCAGCTCGTCGCTGAAGAAGAACCCTCGTCGCTTGTGGGTTGTAGCGACCGTGTCGAAACTGCCCGTGGTATCCACCTTCGTCAAGGTGTGCTTGCGCGGGTGTTCACTCAAGCATTTGTTACCCTTAATGTCAAGGATCGCGTCGATGACGATGTTCGACTTCGCCACGTACTCCTGCCAGTCATTGATGCGTCTCTGGATGGTCGGGAAGGAGGCCATCATGGCGAGGAGGTTCGCTCCCATGAGCGTGCAGCCGAGCATTTCAACCTCTTTGATGCCAAACTTGCGTCCTGTGACGTCGCCGATCATCTGCGTCGTGCGGAGCACTTGATCAGCATACTCGCTCGTCGTTGCCAGCACGCCGCTAGGAGCAGGAGATGCCATGGACTTGTGCCCGCTGCCGACGACGAAATCGACGCCGAGCGCCTTACCATCGACCGGCTTGATGCCGACGGTGTACGCGCCGTTATAGAGGATCGGCACGTCATACTGGTGCGCGGCCTTCGCGGCTCCTGCGATATCGTGCTCGTTTGCAAACGAGTAGTCGAAGTGGTCGAGCATCACGAGGGCGGGCTTTTTGCCCTCTTCGCGCGTCACTTCCTCGATCTTCTGCGCGACAGCGTCGCCGGTGACGACGTTATCCTTGTTTAGGGGGACCTCTTTGACCGCGGCCCGCGCGTTTTCAACCGCCAAGAACTCGGTATAGTGGGCGAGGGCGGAAACGAGAACGATATCCCCTTTCTCCGCGAGTGAGAGGCAGACGGCCTGGAAGGCACGACGTGCCCCCGGCGTGACGCGCGCTTCGTCCATGTTAAGGAACTTAGCGAGATCGCTGTGGAACTCAGCGATGGGCGGCTTGGTAATCTTATCGAGACGGAACGGCTTGCGGCACTGGTCGCACGTCGAGTAGCCATCGCCGTAGGCGATGAGGGCTTTCATCGCCTCTGCTGTAAGGCGGCCTGCCGCTTGGATTGGATGAATGTTAACGTAGTTCTCTTCAACCTCACGGACGGGTATATCATTGATCTTCATTCTCGAAAACTCCTTCCAGCCTCAACAGCGCTTGCTTTGCGCGAGCAACCGATTCGCGCGCCTGGGCTCGCTGTTCCTCGTTAAACTTATGCAGCGGTGCCGTCTCCCTGAGCAGCACGCGCAGATCGGTGAGCGCGAACAGCGCTTCAAAAAGGGGGTCTACCTGTTCACTCATGCTTCAACCTCAAAGGTCGTCGTGTGTGACGTACCATTCTCTATCATCTGTCCTCTGTGGACGACAATTCCTCTAACGTTTAGTACGGTACGCGGACTATTGAACGTTCATAAAAGGACAAAATATGCCCACAACTGCACGCTGATTACTGCGGCGGCAAATAGAACTATGTACGAACAAATTGACCATGTACGAGATTTGCTGTAGGTGTCGATTGATCGACGTAACCGGGGGAATGCACCATTCGACTTCTTCTGATCCACGCGGATAAAATCAGCTACAAGGCAACGCAACGAACCAAAGTAGCCGAGGACATAGAATCGAAAGAGGACAGCATGGAAGACTGTCTTGTCGTTTTCTCGAGCGTAGAAAAGCTCGATGAGCTCAACGCCACCGGTGTAGCTGATGCGGCAAAGAACAGCATCGTTGACGTGCTGGGCAAGCTCAAAGAAAATCGCGTCATGCTCTTCCCGTTTGCGCATCTTACGAGCACCTTAAGCTCCCCCCAAGTAGCCTTGGAGATACTCATGTCGCTCGAGGCTTCGCTGAAGAACGACGGGTTCACCGTGAAGCGAGCACCATTTGGGTGGAACAAGGAATTCGACATCAAGAGTAAGGGACACCCGTTAGCCGTGCTTTCTAAGGTGATCTGCCCGTATGGCAAGATGGAGTGCGATTTCCTATGCCCCTACTGCACGAATCCGATAAAGCTTCAGGACCTTAGTAGCCTGCGTGAGACTCNNCCCCACGTCGTAGCTGATCTGGGGGCGACGAAACCGCCAACACGTGCTCATCAAGAACACACGAGCGATAAATAAAAAAAGGCTAAGCGCGTCCGATAGTGTATTCACGCGCGACAGACGCACGCGAGGCGAGGAGTTACATGTATAGCGACAAAGTGATGCTTCATTTTATGAACCCGCACCACATGGGCGAGATCGAGAACCCGAGCGGTGTGGGTGTGGTCGGGAACCCGGTGTGCGGGGACCTCATGCAGATACAGATCAAGGTGGAAGACGGGATTCTCACTGACGTCAAATTCAAGACGTTCGGCTGCGGAGCGGCCATAGCGACGAGCAGCATGGTAACGGATCT
>PMIN01000239.1 GCA_003158275.1 Methanobacteriota archaeon | reverse complement strand
CGCGAGAAATAGAATAGACCAGGCCCTCCTCCTCAAGAAGATGCGCACGCTCGTGACCATTATCTCAACGGGACTGGGTGAGGATGTTGACATCAGCGTCGTTCCTGGTGAATGGTGGGCTTTTGACTATGAGAGTAACACGATAACCTTCCCTCTTGTGGACCTCGTCACAGCACCGCCCGAGAAAATTATCGGCTTCTTATTGCACGAAATCGGCCACTACCAAGTGACGCGTCTCGACGTGAAACATCCAACCTTTATGCGTCTTCTTTCGAGCGAATCGTTGCGCTTACTGCTCAACACGTTTGAAGATCCGCGCGCCACTAACTGGATGAAAGCCACGTTTAAGGGGACGGCCCCATATTTTGATCTCATTTACGACGATCTGTTGTCAGAAGACCTCAGCGCGACAGCTTACAGCCACAAATTGCAGAAGGAGGTGCAAACATACTCTAATTCAACGATTCAGGCGTACCAGCTGTTCCCCCATCTCGAGTATCTGTTGTGCGTTCTTTACTTTTGGCGGTTTGGTAGGCTTCCTTCGTACGTGATAAATCCACAAGTGAGCGCCGCTCTCGAAAGCACGGCTCAGTTTTTTCAACCAATCTTCAACCACTACCCCCCCGGCCGCGCGACAGAGCAAGACAAGCTCCGTTACGCACTGGAAGCGGCCGGACAGATACAGAGCCATATTCTAGAGCCGTACGAGAAGCTGCTCAAGCAAGCCGCCGACAACCTGGCGCAAACTATAGAGCGCGGGCAGCAACCTTTCGGCGAAGGTGAAAACCCCTCTGAAATCAACCTGCAACCATTGGAGCAAGAAGCGCAGGAGATCCTCGAGGAGCAAGCGAAGGAACTTGCCGATCGTTTGTCCGCTAAGCGAAATGTGCCCGAATCGGCTGATGCAGATGTCCTTGAACAAAAAATTGGGGAGAACAGGGATAGCCTTGAGCACGTGCGAATCTCAGCGGACAAGCCGCACTCCGAGCTCACCCGAAGAGATCTTATCGCCCAGCGCCGGCACCTCGAGTTCGAACGCAGCCGCCGTATGAACGAATACCACCGGGCGTACGCTGCGGTGTCGGGATTGCTGCATATGCTCGTCGGAACGCTCGAAAATGTGCTCGCAAAGAATCGCAAGCCAAAGTACGAAGGCTACTATNNGATTTGCGTCGGGTGATGGACGTTACGCGCAAGATGCAACAGGGCTTGCCAACGACCAAGAAAGATTTCGACGTATTCCTCAAGCGTAGGCGGCCGACTCGCTTGGACCACCGGATTATGTTGCTCTTAGACGAATCAGGCTCGATGCAGGAACCAAAGCGAACTGCTGCACTGCAAGCGCTTTTACTCTTCATGGAAGCGTTCGATTATCTGGGAATCAACTACGCGATCATCGGCTTCGCTGACGGGCCAATCATCCATAAGCCGTTCGGGGATACGCTGACTCAGCGGGCTCGTGAGGATGTATTTGAGGACGTATCTCAGTTTATTCCGCTCGGGGCAACGGCAGATGCCGACGCGCTCGCGCTAGGGATCGACCTATTCGATCGAGAGCCAGAAGATGTTTATCGCCTCATAATCGTCATATCCGACGGCGAAGGAAACGTGAACACGACCGGCATAACGTTCGAGGAACTGCAAGACGTGGCGGAAACAAAAGCCATAAATGTGGTCGGCATCGGTATCGGCGAACAGGTAAAAACGATAAGCACGCGGTATGACCATCCGATACACGTCGCTACCGTTGACGAGCTGCCGTTGACGTTGGGCCGCGTGCTCCAGCAAGAGGTGATGAGTGATTCATCCTCATGACTCCTCAAGACGCGACGCTCCAAGCGACACGCGACGGCCTTCTCAAGCCACTGGCGATAGATTCACTGCCGCGCTAGGAGCGTTAATCGCTGGCGTTTACCTCAAACTTAAGCACGACTTTCCTGACTTTTTCACAATTCGGGATTTGAAAAGAGCAACTGAAGCAGTGACGCTGTTCCTAGAGTCTGGCTTAAGCGAGAAAGATGCGTTTGTTGAAGCGTGCCGCTACGGATTTATGCGAATACGACCCGAGAACGAAAAGATCATCCGTTCAATAGTCGAAGAGCAACAAAACATCAAAGCAGTGCTAACGGATTTTGAACCACTGGATCTCACGTCGCAAGCTCCACAGCTGCCCGCGCTGGTCACTTCTCTTTCCGAAGGCGTGAGCTCTTTCGTTGAGATGCTCATGACCTTTGCTGCAAATCCCCGCATCAAGCAGTTCTTAAGCGTGCTCTACGGGTTAGTGAGTGCGTCGGACATACGGACCCAGATCGTCGGACGCAAGATCGCGTATCAAGTTCTTGTCGCCGATTTTTTGCGCGATGTTATATTGGAGGAATTAGAAGGCGAGCTAACCGATGCAGCATGGACTGCACGTCAAGCGGCGGTCGCCGTTCTAGCCTCCGTGTACAAGGAACGCATCAGAGAGGGAAAAGCCGTCGACACCAGTCTTCTCGAGCTGTTGCTTCGCGATGAATCGTGGGCCGTACGGCAAGCGACCGCCGAAGCACTCGGCACCGTCTACGCAGCACTCATCCAACGAGGCACGGATGTCGATCTCAAAGCTCTTGAAGCGGCTCTCAGCGATCGATCCTGGGTTGTACGCAAAACAACCGCGAACGCACTCGGCACCGTCTACGCAGCACTCATCGAACACGGGAACGCCGTTCAAATGGCCTTTCTGCAGCGCCTGCTCACTGATCACGACACAGAAGTGCGCCAAGCCACGGCACGGGCTTTAGGTATAGCTTATCCAGAACTCGTGAAACGAGGCGAGAGCGTTGACATCGATGCGCTCGAGGCCGATCTCGGAGATCGTGACGAGAAATTTCAAATGGCGCTCATAGACACCCTCGGTCGCGTTTATGTTTCGCTGCTCGACCGAGGAGTAGTGCCCTCGTTATCAAAGCTTGAGCACGCGCTTGACAGCGAGTTCCTTGGAGTGCGTAAGATGGCAGCGCAGGTTCTGAGCGCTGTTTATCCGGTTTTCATAAAGCATGACATGCAGATAAACTTAGCTCAAATTGAACAGGGCTTGGACGGATTGATCGATTACATTCGGCAAACGACGATAGAGGCCCTTGGTATCATCTATCCGGCACTGATTGAGGTAGGCGTAGCGATAGACGTGTCACGCTTAAAGACGGGGCTTACTGATGAATATTGGGCCGTACGCCAAGCGACCGCCGAAGCACTCGGCACCGTCTACGCAGCACTCATCCAACGAGGCACGGATGTCGATCTCAAAGCTCTTGAAGCGGCTCTCAGCGATCGATCCTGGGTTGTACGCAAAACAACCGCGAACGCACTCGGCACCGTCTACGCAGCACTCATCGAACACGGGAACGCGGTTGACAGCACGCTTCTCGAGCGCCTTTTGTCAGACTCAAATGACCAGATGCGTCGGACTGCAGCTAGTGCGATGAGCCGCGTTTACCTTGCCCTCACTGAACACGGGACCGCCGTAAACATAGCGCCTCTAGAGCAGCTGCTTACTGATCACGACCCGGGCGTGCGCCGGACAACGATAGAAGCGCTCCAACGAGTCTACCCGCGACAAGTCAGCGAGGGCAGGGCCGCGCCGCTGCGCGAGTTGGAGCGCGCACTGGACGACGAGGCGGCCGACGTTCGCGCTGTCGCGCAAGGCCTCTTCGCCAGCGTTGCGCGCGTAGTGTTATCGGGCCAGGAGGAAGCAGGGTTTGCAGAGGCCATTAAGAAGCTGGGAGAGGCGCTAAACGAGCCATTGTCTGTCCCACTTTCTGGTGCCTATTCGTCTTTTGTTGTGTTGGGAAAAGACTCTCTTCAGGTAGGCCGTCTCACCCTGAAGAAGAAGCAACTGCACACCAGCACACCGCCGTGCATCGTGACCAAGGCCTCGTACGAGATGCTCTACACTGTCGCTTCGGCGTATCGTCTGCACCACCCGCTCTTGCTGATGGGACCGACGTCTACGGGGAAAAGCTTCTTGGTCAAGTGGCTAACTGAGGCGCTGGGCAACCAACACATCTCGTATACGCTCAACCCGTACATTTCCAAGTCAGAACTCATAGGTGGGATAAAGCCAAACAAACGAGGCATCTTTGCCTGGCAGGATGGGATCATACTCAAGGCAGCCAAGCGCGGCATGTGTCTCGTTCTCGAAGAGCTAAACCTCGCGACCTCTGAAGTCCTTGAGATACTGAATGACTACTTGATCACCGGCAAGTTTGTCTATTCAGAGAATGGCGATCAACGCGTTGTCGAGCCATCAAACGAATTCCGGCTGTTTGCCACAGCGAACCCACTGAGTTACGCGCAAAGAGGACGGCTTTCGCAGGTGTTTGTGTCGAGATTCAAAGTGCACTATCAACCCGAGCTGAGTGAAGAAGACCTAATTGAGATTTTGAGCGGGCTGTTCGACATTCCCGCTCATTTAGCGTACTCGGTGGCGTTTTTCCACATTACCCTGCAGGAACAAGCGGACTCGAAAGTCATCGGCAAGGAGGAAAAGGAGGCGTACATATTCAGCTTGCGCGACTTGATACGGCTCGGGAGGCGATTAACGCCCGCTATAAAGGCGAATGCACCCGAACCAGCGCTTTTGCAGCTCCTTGCTAGAGAGCTATCAGATATTTACGTGGCACGCGTCCGAAACGGCGACGAACGGGAAGCTCTTGTAAAGCTTATCGACACGCTCTTTGGCATTAAAACTGAAAGCACGACCATTGACGACGTTCTTGCTATCAGTGCTGGGCAGTTGGAGCAGTTCTTGACGGACTTGTCGGTTACTCGCGGTCGCCACCTTATTCCTGGCCAAGAGGCTAACATTGTCCCGACCAAAACGCAGAGATATACACTCGCGAGCGTTGCCAAAGCGCTCTTTTTCAATGAGCCGATTCTTTTAGTTGGCTACCCTGCTTCAGGCAAAACGACGTTGATACGCTACCTTGCACGGGAGAAGGAAACGGATCTCTACTACGTTAACCTATCATCAGACTCAGGTCTTGAGGAGCTCTTGGGTGGCTATACGCAAGGCCGCAGCGGCAAATGGCACTACAAGCGAGGACTGCTGTTTAAGGCTATCAAGAAGGGCGCGTGGCTTTTGATTGACGAGGCAAACCTCAATCCTCTCTCTGAGTATCTCAACACGTTATTAGACTTCGGCTACGTTGCCGATGAAGAGGGGACCCTCTTTGAACTACATCCCAATTTCAGGCTGTTCTTTTCTATCAATCCTCCTAAAATCCACCCGTCGCGAAACGTGCTCTCTCCTGCGCTGCGCACCAGGTTCAACGAGATTTGGATCGAGGAAATCACTGACCCAGAAGAACTATCGGAATTGGTCGAGAGCTGGAAGCACGCGCAATCACCGATGTGAAAAAAAGGCGTTTGTCAGAGTTTGCCCCAATCGAACCCGTGCTAAGCCTCTCGCGAGGGATCTGTGCGCGACGTGCTGGCTGATCTTTTAGGGTGCTTCGGCGAAGCGGTGCTCGGCGCGTCATGCTATGACGAAGGTCAAGTGTTATTATCGCTGCGTCAGTCTACGATGTGTGGGGGGCCTTCCCTGCTGCAATAACGCTTAAGTAACCGCCCAGTCACGTTGAGGTAATGACTGAAATTGCGCTCATTTGGGATCGGCCGCTTTTTTTTGAGAAGCTATTTGTGGAGTACGGTTTCGCGTGCGAGCGCGTCTCTCCATTGCAGATCGGCAGCGCGTACTCGCCTAAGTTCGAGGTGGCAATACTCCCTGTAGGTTTTGGGAATCCGGCCTACAGCAGCGTTGCAAAATCAGTGAAAGGCCTGGGAACGCCACTCCGCCAGTTCGTGCGAAAAGGGGGATCACTGGTCGCGTTCAGCCCTTACGTAGACGATTACGACTTCGGGTGGCTTGGTCTTCCGTGCAGGTTCCGGCTGCTCCCGCGAGATGAGCTCGTGAAAATAGCTATCAAGAGGGAACATCCGGCCACACAGATCGTCGATGTTCTTGAAGCCCACACAGATGGCTACTTGACTGGCGCGATAGAGCACGACGTTGTGCTAGAGGCAGAAGACGGTGCCGTTTTGGCCGTGACGTCGTCAGACAAAGGGCGCTTCATATTGTCGACGATTCACGAGTTTCCAGCACGGCGATTCATCGCGTGGGTTCTCGAGTCAGCGAGAGCATAGCCCGAAATAGGTGTTATCTCTAACGGCGTCGCCTGCTGGCGAGCAAGAATCCGAAACTCGCTACCACTCCGACAGCGACTATGATCGGCACCGCCAGCTGACTTACGAGCTTCTCGCCATCAAATGTATTCATTTGATCGTTAATCACGCCGCCGTGCGCCATCTCCTGAGACATGACTCCCTGGCTCGAGGCAGCTGACGTGTTTACCACGTGCAATGTTGAAGTATCGCGCGTGAGGGTTGCGTCTGAGGATTCGTTGATTACTACGCGCCCGGTGTCACTTGTGGCGTACGTTTGAATCAGCGTATCTGTAACGTCGCTTGAGTCCGTTCCTACAGACACGCGCACGTGATGATCGTCAACAAAGCCCAGCGTTTGTTGTGGTTCGTAGGGCACCCATCCTATGTCAGGATAGTACACTTCGATCCAAGCGTGCGACCCGGCGTTCCAACTATAGCCGTACGTCGATAGGTAACTACTTACGGTGATATCCCCGCCCACGAGATAGCCGCTCACATAGCGCGCTGGAATTCCGACGCTCCGCAGCAGTGCCAGTGACAGCTGCGCGTAGTTCTCGCACGTTCCCCGCTTGTTGTAAAAGGTCCAAGCCGCGTCGTGGTTCGTCACGCTAGAGTCGTATTTGAGATAGTCACGCACCCACAACATTATGGACGTCACTGCGGCACTCTCGTAGTGAGCGTTGCTGACAAGGGTTTCAGCGGTTTTTTTGATGGCTGAATCGTTTGATTGCACGTACTTCGAAGGAGCGAGGTATTCGCTGGCGCTCTGATCAGAAGAGTTGAGCCTGATGGGTAGCTGTGACTCTGAATTCAGCCCCGCAACCTGTACGTCGATGGTCAAATTCGCCGCTATTGTGTAGCTTAATCTTGGTGGCGGGTTTAGCCACGTCGCCGTGATTCCTCCGTCCGTAGCTGTTGCCTCGTCGGGTTTCCTGCTATATGAAATGCTAAAAGACAGCACTCTCTGTGAGTATGCGAAGAGACTCGCATTCAGTACCGTTGGAATCTGGATCACTACTTTTTGAGTTCCTTTGGGAACGATGATGTCGCGCGTTGTAGTATAGTGCACAGTGCTCGCCATGGTACCTTGGCAAATCAGGGCGTCTCCCGATACTTGCAGTGGCGCTAAAAAAGCAATCGCAATAAGCGCGCAAGCAATAGTTTTCATTTGGTGGGCACACGGCGCAATAAGGGGGCAGTACGATTATAGGTTTTTTTGCACGTACTTAAAGGTTGGGGCCTCGAATTGCCCGTTGATGCCGCGTAGCAAGCTCAGTTTTGAGCCTTAATGAGCATTATATGCTTGCTCATCGGCTTTCGGGGTTAACGATCGAGGCTGACCCATAGTAGTTTGGCTGCGCGCGTAGAACGGTTGCTGCATCGGAACGCTTATAACTGTAGCTCATCGTTCTTTATCTAGAACGACCGAGGCAATCGTGCTTGCAAGCCTGCACAGCGATTGGCGTTCGCTTCGTGTAAGCCGAACGCTGGGCCCGAACCCCGAATCCGCTGTTGCGATGAACAAGAAAGGTTACTCAAATGACTCACAGAAAGCTTGCTGCGATGCTCCTCATCGCTTTAATAGCGGTTTCGGTGTGCGGAGCCGTCATCTTGCAAAGTAGCTCCGCGGCCGCTTCCCCGACAAATGCGACAGGCGCGCTAAATACGTGGAGCCAAGCGCCGATAAATCCAGCATTCACTAAGTATCTCAAAAATCAAGCGGCGGGAAACGCGACGACCACCGTGAGCGGGCACGAGGAAAGCATAGTGCCGTCGACTATTAATTTCTCTACCCTTACAGGACAGGGCGTGCGCGCGGCGGCCGCTCCCATCGCTGGGTATCCAACGTCTTACGATTTGCGTAGTCTCGGCAAAGTCAGCCCCGTGGAGAATCAAGGCACTTCACCTGCGTGCTGGGCGTTTGCCGCGTACGGCTCGCTCGAGTCATATCTACTCCCTGGAACGAAGGCTAGCTTCTCAGAGAATAACATGAAGAACTTGGCCGGATTCGATCTGACGTGCGAAGATGGAGGAAATCAGCAGATGGCAACAGCGTACCTCGCCCGGTGGGGCGGCAGTATGCAGGGTGGCCCGGTTACTACCGCGTGCGACCCGTTCAACCAGGGTTCGTGCACCGATACATCGTTGTGCTCCGTACAACAGCACGTCCAAAACGTGCTCTTTCTGCCATACAGAGCTTCTCCGACCGATAACAACAACATAAAATGGGCGCTGCAGAATTATGGCGGCGTTTATGCCACCATGTATATCGATACGAGCTCGAGTTACTATAACTCAAATACCGCGGCTTACTACTACAGTGGCACCACCACCCCTAATCACGCCGTGACTATCGTCGGTTGGAATGATTCCTACCCCGCCAGTAACTTTGCTAGCCACCCAAGGGGGCCGGGCGCTTTTATCGTAAAAAACAGCTATGGCACGACCTTCGGGCAACAAGGTTACTTCTATGTTTCGTACTATGATACTCAGTTCGCCACGAATTCTCAACCGCCCACGGTCTTCACTGCTCAACAAACGACGAACTACAACAACAATTATCAATATGATCCGTTAGGGTGGGTGACTAGTGTCGGTGGTAATAATATCGGTAGTTCCCCTTCTAATACGGCGTGGGGTGCGAACGTATTTACCGCGACGTCTAACCAGCAACTGTCCGCCGTCAGTTTCTACGCTGGTTCAATGAATACGAATTATCAGATATACGTGTATACCAATCCGACCTCGGGCCCCATTGGCGGCACCGCGTATACTGGCCCTAACGGCACGATAGCCATGCCCGGGTATTATACCATCCCGCTTAATACGACTGTCCCGCTTACGGCTGGCCACAAGTTTTCTGTTGTCATAGAGATTACCACCCCGGGCAGCAACTACCCTATCCCCGCGGAATCTACTCTGCCGGGATACAGCTCGGCAACGGGGCAACCAGGACAGGGCTACTTGAGTGCAACTGGGGCCTCGTGGACTGATGCAACGCAGGTCGGTACGAATATGAGTATCTGCATAAAGGCGTTTGCGACGAAGCCCCAGACCAGCGTCACCCTCACCGCGTCCAACACCACTCCCGCCGTCAACCAGTCTGTCACCTTCAAAGCCACCCTGACACCTGCTGGCGGCACGCCCATCCCTGAGCCCGTCACCATCTACCACTATCTCAACGGCGTCCGCTACAACGACATCACCGCGTACTCAACGCTCACATTCGTAACGAAATTCACCACACCCGGAGTACGAACCTACTACGCCACCTTCGCCGGGACCAGCGCGTATCAAGCATCGACGAGCCCAGTCGTGACGATCACCGTTCATTAGTCTTTCGATGTTCCATCCTCCACTTGTTCAGAGAAAAGTTCAAGCATCCCGGGTCTTTTTTTGCCGCTGCGATTCTGAGCCTAGCTGAACAAATAGTTTGGCGGGACGCAAACTTAGGTAAACCAAAAAGCGGCCAGAGCTTAGGAGTCAAAAAGTAGTAGTGAGGTCGACCTTAAGCAACAATCCCGAGCACGAACAATAGTATTACAAGCAAAGCTCCGGGTATCCCTGCCAAGGCGCAAATAATCATGGTAATCACGTTTATGGGTACAGGAAGTCCAATGAAGTTCGCCAAAGCCAGAACGATGATACCGAGTATCGAATTCACTGCCAAGTACTTTCCATATCTGGCCCCTAGCTTGACCAGAAGGTACAGCACGATCAGGACCAAAATAGCTACGACAAGCAATCTTATCGCACTAGTGACGTCCATCAGGCCAACTTACGTAGTCAGAAGGAAATAGTTTTCGACCTCGGCTTTTTGGCTGAAAGATGTCCAGGCATTAGATAGAAAGCAGCGATTGCAATCTAGGCAGCAAGGGAATCGTTGCAGGGCGAAAGCTAACGCTAATTTTTACGCAAAGCAGTGTATTGACACCTGTCCCATCGCACGTTGACGCCGAGAGTTGCCCGTAAACGCTGGTTGCCCACTCCCCAGCAATCAAATGTTTATGAATCCAGTGTAAACAAAACCTAGGCCAAGTATGGACAAGAAAAAGCCACAACTTATGAGAACGATTCGGTAGGCTCTGTCGCCAGCAATGGCAGCTCCTCTGTCAGTACAGATGGAAACGAATCCGTACCACGAGAAATCTGAGGCCCAGTGACCAATGAGGAACGCAGCCAGCCCAATCACTCCCGCGAGTCTCAGACCCTCGAACACAAACGCCGCTCCGACCGTAAACCACCACATAAAGAAGAATGGATTCGACAAGCTGGTCATTATGCCGTTGTGGATAGGCCCGTACGCAAGCGTCGGTTTTTCGGCAGCCGTCTGGATGGAGGCGTTCCTTTGGCCACTCTTTACCAAATTGATGCCCATGAAGACAAGAAATGCCCCGCCAATAACGCAAATTGCAATAAAAGGCGCTTTTAGTCCTATGATCTGGCTGAGGCCTAGACCGAGAAGCACGACCATACCAGTCTCAGTTACTACATGACCGAAAACTACACTCGTTCCGGCCTTGTATCCCTTTTTGAATGATTCGGTTATT
>PMIN01000011.1 GCA_003158275.1 Methanobacteriota archaeon | reverse complement strand
TTTTCTGTAGTAATTCTTCTCATTACCGTACTGTTCGCAGGCGCTGTAACCGTTCCTGCGGCAGCACAGTACGATACGATGCAGTTCCGGTATAACGCTGAGCATACTGGCGATTATAGTCCGGTGGCGGGGCCGGTGCCGTCGAACGGGCAGCTGTTGTGGAACTGCACGGCCGGGGGTGGGTCTCCCGCCGTCGTTAATGGCGTGGTGTACGTGGGTGGCTTTGCCATCTACGCGAACAACGGCACAGAGCTGTGGCACTACGAGGGGGGGTACGGATCCCCCGCCGTCGTTAATGGCGTGCTCTACCTCGCAAACGAGACTCACGTCTACGCCCTCAACGCCACCACCGGCACTAAGCTCTGGAACTTCACGACCCCGGGTTCGATTTTCTCCTCTCAATCCTCCCCCGCCGTTGCAAACGGCGTGGTCTACGTGGGGTGCGGTGACAACAACGTGGGGAGCAACAGTGGCAACGTCTACGCCATCTACGCGAACAACGGCACAAAGCTCTGGAACTTCACAACCCGGGGAGGCGTGATGTTCCCTCCGACCGTCGCCAACGGCATTGTTTACGCGGGGAGCGCTGGTGCTGATAACAACCTCTACGCCCTTTACGCCTCAAACGGCACCAAGCTCTGGAACTATACGGCCGGAGACGCTGTGTGGGGCTCCCCCGCCGTCGCTAACGGCGTGGTTTACGTGGGAAGCTACGACGGCAACCTCTATGCCCTTTACGCCTCAAACGGCACCAAGCTCTGGAACTACACGACCCGAGGAGTCGTGCCCCCCTCCCTCGAGGTCAGCTTCACATCCCCCGCCGTCGCCAACGGCGTGGTTTACGTGGGTGACCTTTACGGCGCCGGAGGGTATACTAATTATCGCGGCAGCCTCTACGCTATCTATGCGAACAACGGCACAGAGTTTTGGAACTTTACGACCGCGCACGGGGTGGCCTCTCCTCCCGCCGTCGCCAACGGCGTGGTTTACGTGGGGGGATATTTACCCGGCGATATCTTCGCCCTCGACGCGAATAACGGCACCGAGCTGTGGAACTACCTGATCGGAAACTCCAACTCCTACCCCACCATGGGCACCGTAACCTCCTCCCCCGCCGTAGTCAACGGCGTCGTCTTCGTGGGGAGCGAGGACGACAACTTCTGCGCCATCGGCAACAACAGCACCGCTCTCAACGCCGGCGCTCCATCCACAGTATCTATCAACCAGAACTTCACCGTCAACGGCACACTGAGCGGCAGCACATTCGGTGTTGCGGATGCGAACATCACTCTGCAGCGTTCAACCGACAATGTGACGTTCAGCAACTTGACGAACGCGACGACCGATACGAGCGGCAGCTATCAGTTTAGTCAAAACGAGTCTGCTGCAGGTATCTACTACTATCGTACTGCCTACGACGGCAACGCCACCTACACCAATGCCACGAGCAACATCGTCAGCGTCACCGTAAGCAGCCTGCCAACGACACCGACCACCCTCACCGTTACCGCCCCATCCACAGCATCCATCAACAAGCCCTTCACAATTAACGGCACCCTTAACATCACAGCCAGCACTCCAGTCGCAGGCGCCACCATTCAGCTCCAAAAGAACGTGAGCGGCACGTGGACGAACGTTACCGGGAAGACGAATACCACCACGTCAACAGGCGCATATCGCATCAGCACAAGCGAGCTAACTGCTGGTAAGTACCAATACCGCACGACCTACGCAGGCAATGACACCTACGCCGGCACCAACAGCGGCAGCGTCACCGTCACGGTGAATAAGATACCGACGCAGCTAAGTGCGAGTGTGAATCCAACCACCGTTTACCAGCAGTTTACGGTGAACGGCACCCTCAACACCACCGATGGCACAGCCATCGCAGGCGCCACCATCCAGCTGCAGAAGAACGTCAGCGGCACGTGGACGAACGTCGCGACGAACGTGACCAACGAGACGGGAGGGTATGCGTTCTCCCAAAACGAAATCGCTGTCGGCGTCTACTACTATCGCACGACCTACGCAGGCAACGACACGTACGCTAACGCGACGAGCAATGTCGTTAGTGTATTGCGTCCCGTGATACTAACTCAGCTCTCCGCGGCTGCTAATCTCACCTCAGTTGTGGTTAACCAGAACTTCACGATTAACGGGACGCTCAACACCACTGGCGGCACCCCAATCGCAGGCGCTACCATTCAGCTCCAAAAGAACGTGAGCGGCACGTGGACGAATGTCATGACGAACGTGACGGACTCAACGGGGGGCTACCAGTTTAGCCAAAATGAGTCAGCCAATGGCACCTATTACTATCGCACCGCGTATGACGGCAATGACACCCACGCGAACGCCACAAGCAACACGGTGAGCGTCACAGTATTCGCTGCATCTCGTCTGTCGACAACCTTAAATGCAACCGTCTCTTCAAAATTCGTCGCCGTCAACAAGCAGTTCAGCATCAACGGAACGCTAAGCGCCGGTACGACAAGTCTTGCAGGCGCTACCATCACCCTGCAGCGCTCTACGAACAACGCCACGTGGAACAACGTGACGAACACGGCGACCAACGGCGCCGGGCAGTATCAGTTCAGCAGGAGCGAATCAACGGCGCACGCTTACTACTACCGCACTTCCTACGACGGGAACGCCACGTATGCCAATGCGACAAGCAACGTCGTCAGCGTGAAGGTGGTCAGCAAGGCGAGCATTCTTGCCGACCTCAACACCCTCTCGTTGGCCGTACTGGGCACCCCAAGCTCGGCATTCATACCCGGCACAAAAATAGCGACGCTTGCAGTGATTGGTGCCACTAAGGTTAACTTCATGGTAGGCAGCTATGGCGGGGCTACGACAGAGCTTAAGAGCGCCTTGCTGCCGCGGACGGACGGCTGTGCCAAGACCGGAAAGCCGGACAGCGACGATTGGGTACGGACGTGCGCCGCGCAGGGTCAGCTCTATCCACAGGTGCAGAATCTGATACAGGAGCTACAAGCGTTGCAGGGGTCGTGAAGAGGTTTATCCTCTTCACTTCTTTCTTTTTTTTCTTTCACTTTCCGCCCGTTCTTGCAGTTGAGTTATCACCTGCAGCACAGATTCAACTCTTGTGCAAGCAATCCACCATCAGACCGACACCGGTGACAAGAAACAGGCTATCTACAACCTGTTTGCCGCCTACATTCACACAATACCGCTGGAAGAGCTAATAAAAAGCGTTGAAGGAGCCCGACTAGAGGCCAAACTAAAGTACGTGGTGATATACGGGGCGACTTGCAGCTACTGCCTCGCGAGAGCTGAACGGCTCGAAGGGTCGTACCTGCGAACGTTTGCGCTTGAATTGAAAGAACAGCTTGCACAGACGCTAACTACGTTTGTCACATCGATTCTGACAGAGCCGCGTAGGCGAGATGAGGAAAGTGCTGCGGAACCACCTCTTCGCCAGATCATTGACGTGTTGCAGCAGGTGATGTGCACACACGATGCAGAAAAGCTTGCGATTTCTGTGCTGGAAATCTTCGGGGACGGTTAGACCAGGGGATAGTCAAAAAAACGAGGACTGCCAAAGCATTTAGTTCATTCTTTATTGCAACGATCTACGACTGTCAGAAGTTTGCTGAAGCTCTCTATTTGGTAATCTGCTTTCGTCTCGTGCATCTGCCCGTATTTCGCAAGGCAGGTTTTCATACCGGCCAGTCTTCCGCCCTGCACATCTCGTTCAGGCCAGTCTCCAACCATAAGACATTCTTCTGGGTTAACCCCAAGCTCATCGCAGATTCGCAGAAACGGTTCTCTTGCAGGTTTTTGCTTTCCTGTATCCTCGTATGTTACAACCGCATCAAAATAACCATCTAAACCCGCTTCGTTTAAGCGCATCCTGGCCTTTAACCTGACACCGTCGCTTACCACGCCAAGCTTGTATCCCTGTCGCTTTAACTCTCGAAGGGTTTCTAAGACTCCAGGATACGGCTTGAGGTGCAAATATTTTTCTTTCACATATGCATTAACAGCGGAAGCAAGAATTCGATAATCAACCGCTTTATATTCCTGCTTTAGATATTCCTCGAACGCATCATCCGATTCAATTCCATGCTCTAGATAAAACGTGAAAAGCCTTTCAGAGAGGTCTTCTGGCGCATCCTGCAGTCCCGCCTCTATCATAGCGTTTGCTGCAGCCATAGAAGCCGCCCGTTTCATGCTCATGAAGTCGATGAGCGTATTGTCGATGTCGAAAATGACTGCCTTTATCATGGCGGAATAAATCTTGCGCAAGCATGTTTGCCAGCAGATTGGACAGCTATAGCGTTATCTCTCGCCCTGTTTCTGGAATAATCACGTTATCGTGTAGTTTTTCGAATTCAGTCGCATTCTCTGTATGAACAGGAATCAGTATTTTTGGGTTAATGGTCTCTATGGTTTTCTTGATCTCATTGCGTTCCATATGTCCTGAAGCGTGGATTTGTTTGTAGGGACACAAGTTGAAATGTTTCAACCATTGTTCAACGCGCTGCTTGTCTAGCTCACTTTGCTCGTCAAATGGTTCACATGTGCTGCGGATATAACAGCTACCTGCTCCCGGTTGTATATCAATCAGCTCTGTGAGTTCATAATAATCGCAGCGAAAGATATAATCCTGCTGATTCTCTCGAATGTCTTCAGCACTAACAATATTCGATCTTTCGAGGAATTCCCGTTGCCACGTTTTATAATCTGCTTTCTGAATCTTCTCGGTAAAACGATCATCCCTAAATACCCCATAACTCTTTCTGGGAATGTAAATCTGAATATTGTCATCATCAATCGTTGGCGCAAGAACGTCAGACTTCTCGAATAGTTCAAGCAAGTAAGCTTGCTTCAGGTTGACAACCAACTCCCTACCAGTCTGCCGAGCAACTTGTAAGAAGCTAGACAACCTATCGGTGTCTCTAATTGGGAAATTCACTATGACAAGGTTATCCGTCTTTTCAACTTCACTTACAGCTTCCTCTAACACAGTTTGCTCATCTTTGCTTGGGGATGATGCGATACGCGTGCCTTCACAAATCAGTACCACAGGATCTGCTTCAGCCGCACGCTGAACGAACTCGCGGGTTAGGTAGCCTTTGTAGCCTCGGAATCTGAGATCACCGGTATAGACAATTGAGCCAGCTTCTGAATGTAAAATAAATGATGCAGCGCCTTCGAGTGAGTGACAGACATTATATAATTCTGCGCCGAGTTCTCCGACTTCAAAGGAATCTTTTACAACGTTATAGGTTCGGGGATACTTCTCTCGATCTCTTGGGCGAACAAAGTCGCCACCAGATGGCCTTATCGCAAACGCTTCTTTTCTTGCAACATATTCGTTTTTTCCGCTTGTGCTAGTTTCGTCAATAGATTGTAAAATGTCCTTAGAAGCTTGTGTGCAGTAAAGCGGTATGTCCTCCCGCAAGTAATGAATATAAGCACCGTGATCCATATGCGCGTGGCTTAAAAGCACTCCATCAAAATCAGGTTCTGGCTTGAAAGAACAGTGACGATGCTCAAGATAGTCGCAACGATATAACCCTTCCAAGTTGGGAAGCAAGCCGAGTTCGAGTAAGTCATGGACTCCGTTGCAATTTCGGGGCTTCATATACTCATCAAAAAACCGGTTAGCTAGGTTGAAGCTCATTCCGAAGTCGAGAAACAGGCGCGTATCTTGATCTTCTAGGAGGATCTTGTTGCCGCCGATCTCGTTGACTCCACCGTAGAACGTAATGGAGGTCATCGAGTTCTCCGTAACAAGACGAAGGTTAAAACGCTTTCGGTTGACGTATTTGAAAACCAAGTTCGACTGAAACCAGTGCTTTAATATTGCCTTAGAGGGCTTAGACAAACAACGACGCCTAAGAGAGATCCACGAAATGAGCAAACAGGTGAAACAGGCTAAGATTACGGATGAGGTCGCTCCCGTTACAACCGCACGCCAAAGGCAGTGGGATGCAGCCCTCGACAGATATTTTCAAGAAATTGGGCAACTCCACAACGAATCGTCTCGTTCGCATCGATTCACATCACTTTTGCAACAGTTGTTAGGCGTCGAAGCTGACTTCATAGGAAAATATGTCAGCGGCATTGAGCAATCCTTGAGAGTCGAGCAAATTGACCGTATATTAAGAGGGCGAGCAGACAACCTTTTTGGCAATATAATAATAGAATTTGAAGCCGACATTGAGGTTAATCGCTCCGAAGCTGAAGAACAACTCCGCCGATATGTCGCTATACTATGGTCTAACGAGACACCAAATGCGCGAACGCCTTATCTTTGTATTGGCACCGACGGTGTCCGCTTTTTAACGTACTCCCCAGTGATTGCGGACGCGACACTCAAAGACGTCACCCAAGACGATGTCGTCCTCAACACAATTGAAAAAACGAACTGGACAGAGCTGACATCCTCTGAGGTCTGTTACTGGCTTGATCGATATTTTCTTCGCCGCCAAGTTCTTCCAGTGACAAGTGAGCGCGTAATCCACGATTTCGGCACAAGGAGCCACGCTTTTCAGACGACTACAAATCTCCTTGCTACGCTTTGGCAAGAAGTTGAGTCACAGAGTGTATATCAGGTAATATACAGCAACTGGGAAAAGTACCTCCGAATAGTTTACGGGAGTGACGTTTCAGACCAACAACTGTTCATTCGACACACCTACTTGGCAACACTAGCGAAGCTAATGTCGTGGATGCGCATCAGTGAAAGCGTAAGCCTGCCACATAGCGATGAAATAATAGAGATATTAGAGGGGAGATTCTTTAAAGTCTATGGGATTGACAACTTTTTGGAAGAAGACTTTTTTTCGTGGCTCACTCACAAAGAAGCTTCAAAAATAGGCGTCAATGCTGTACGCTGGCTTTTCAGCCTGCTGCAGAACTACAATTTGCACGACTTGTCAGAGGACGTGCTAAAGACATTATATCAAGAGCTGGTAGACCCCATAACTCGGCACGATCTAGGTGAGTTTTACACGCCAGATTGGTTAGCTGATCGCATTGTGACGAAGCTCCTTGATGAGAAGCCCGAAGGGATCCTCCTTGATCCTGCTTGTGGGTCGGGGACTTTTCTTTATCTCGCTATCAGGGAAAAGCGTGAATGGATGTCCGATTCTCCTAAAACCCTGCAACACGTATTAGAGTCTGTATATGGTGCAGATATCCACCCTCTTGCCGTGATAATTGCTAAAACAAACTATGTCTTAGCACTGGGCGATTTGCTGAAAAAGCGAAAAAGCACGATTACAATACCTGTTTATCTGGCAGACACGATTCACTTACCTGAATGGGAAACGCAGCATAAATTGTCAATGGAATTCTCAAGCTATCGTGTCGAACTAGATGGAGAAAAAATACGATTGCCCGAACCTCTTCTTCAAGATCTCACACTCTATGATCACGCAATTGAGCTGGTAAAGGATTTCGCCGAGCTGAATAAGGGCAAAGACGTCGAATTTGGGCTTTTTCACAATTTTCTAGAGAAACGACATTTCCCGAAAATAGACGACGAAATTCTCGTTGAAGCTCTCTTTGATATGGCGGCTATCTTGAAACATTTTATCGAAGCGAACCGAGACACTATTTGGGCATATATTCTCAAAAACGTCTACAAGCCATTGTTTTTTATGCAAGAGTTCGATTTCATTGTGGGTAATCCACCGTGGATAGTGTTACGAACCGCAGAGCCTGCGTATCAAGAGTTCTTGAAACAAGAGGTGATGAACGAATACAGATTGTTAACCAAACGCCCGGAGTTGATCACCCATTTGGAAGTAGCTTCTCTTTTTTTAGCACGAGCAGCAGACTTGTATCTGAGGCCAAGTGGAAAAATAGCCTTTGTACTTACAAGGAGCATATTTAGCAGCGATCAGCACGACGAACTGCGGAGAGGTACTTTCAGATTAAGCAATGACAGCAAACAACATCTAGAGTTTCAAGAAGTGTGGGATTGTGAAGGAGTCACCCCTCTTTTTAATATCCCTGCTTGCGTATTAATTGCAGAAAAAAGCCAAAAGCAAACTCAGTATCCAATCAAAGGGCAAATACTAACTGGAAAACTGAGCCAAAAAAATGCATCACTACAGAGCGCGGCAAAAGAACTGCAGGTTGAAGATACACGAATATCACTATGTTTTACCGGGAAACGCTCTTTCTGGTCAACTCTGGATTGTAAAGAAAAGAAAGCGGTTAGTCCGTACAAAACGAAATTTATGCAAGGTGCCACAATCATACCTCGCTCTTCGTGGATTGTCGAAACTAACTCACAAAAATATGGATTTGACGAATCTCGCCCTCTAGTAGAAACTGCAGGTTATGCCGTAAAGAAAGCAAAAAAGCCGTATAACGACTTATTCATAAAGGGCAATGTTGAAAGTGACTTCCTTTATGCAACACTTTATTCGGAAGATCTGATTCCTTTTGGACATTTTGACTATCGTTTGACGGTTCTTCCCGTTGAACCGCAGGCAGATCAATATAAACTTATTGAATCGGCAGAGGCGCGGTTGCGCGGGTATTCTGACCTAGCACTATGGGTGGAACGCGCAGAAGAAGAATGGGCAAAAAGGGGCACTTCAAAAAAGGGGCGAATGAGCGCACTGGAACGGTTAGATTATCGCAACGGTCTGACAAAACAAAATCCTCAAGCACAGTGGCGAGTAATCTACAACACATCTGGCACTTATTTAACAGCCGCGGTTATTGAAAGCGCAGATATGAAGCACATATTAGGAGAGAAAGAAGCCAGTACCAAAGGATTTGTCGCAGATCACAAACTCTACTTTTTCGATCTAAACAACAGAAGCGAAGCATTTTACTTAGCGTCGATTTTGAATGCTCCTATCATTGATGGGCTTATCAAGCCAATGCAGAGTCGAGGGGCGTGGGGGCCGCGAGATATTCACAAAAAAGTTTTTGAGCTTCCTATCCCACAATTTGACGCCACGAACGCCGAACATCGCAAATTGAGCGAATTAGGTGAAGAATGTACGGACAAAGTGCAGAACTGGGTGTTAGGCGGGGGAAAAGGAAAGATGAGAAGTGTGGGGAAGTTACGCTCAACAGTTCGTGAGATGCTGCAAGATGAACTAAATGAAATTAATGCGATTGTTGCGAAAATTGTGCAGTGATACTCTCGTTAACTCGGTACAATAAGATTGTAATCACTGGCGGGGATCTGAACCAGAGCCTTACCCCTAATAGGGCCAGTCCAGATTATCTTGTTCGGTAAGAAAGAAAGTCGCGGTATTAGTGGTTTAAATTCGATGGGTGGTTCAAACACCCTCACAGGTTCTAACCGCAGTCTCCACCGAAAAGTTTCGTGTGGAGCATTGCTAGGTGCGAGAAACATCTTCGTACTGTCTTCGAAGACCGTAGAAGCGATTTCATATTCGGCAACTATTTTGGGGTTGATCCTTTCGCCCGCGACCACCGCACCTTTCACATAAACTAAGCAGTTGTCGCATTTCTTTACTTTGGAGCATGCATTTCTATGTCTCGCTGAGGCACCAAGAATATTTGTCTTCTTTGTCACCGCCCAATTGTCTGAGTTTGTGACGTAGATCCAGTAACGCATAAGCTATCAACCCGAACATATGGTGGCGTAGCTATAAAAAAGGCGCACGTAATACGGCTGAGCGGGATTTTGAAACATCACTTTTCAGAATTTCTTACATTTTTGGGTGGGTTGTTAAATAGAGGGTGGTAAAAAAGCCGATTTGCTAGGTTACAAAAAGACGAGTCTGCCCGTTTGGCTGTTTACGAACAAGCTTGTACAGTTTGATGTTCTCTATTTTTATGGTATTGTAGTTCGGATCATCGTTGAATTCGAGCAAGTGAATCGTGTTCCTGTCTACTGGTTTCGCACATATGGGTCGGCATTTAAGCTTTGGATAGTTTTGATGGGCGTACCTAACCAAATTTGCTACCTGAAACCAGCCGAGACTGTCTCGCTGATTGTCACTTTTTGCTTCAAGGGGTAAGATGTATTCTTGCCCATCTTGATCAAGGCCCACATACAGGTCATCTATTTCTATTTGCCCCTCCCCCTGAAGTGTAGTTCTTATGTGTGACTGCAAATGAAAGCACGTCAGCTCTGTGAAAATATCAACTAATCGGTTATATCGTATGGCTGACAACAGCCCCTGCTCATCCGAAGCAGTGTACTTCTCGACTATCTCTGGCAAAGCGTTCGGAATTTCTTTGACTGCAAGACCTTCTTGGATCGTTACAAAAGGTTCACGTTCGATTTTTACAAAAGCAAGTTTGCCTTTCCCTTTTTGGTTAATGATCCAGTTTCCTTTCGCGAGTATGCTATCAGGAAGCGGTCGCCTGCATCGATACGTATAAGGGATATCTGGAATGTTCTTAATCGTAATACCGAGTTTCTTGATGACATCTACGAGATCATCCAAAGCAAACTCAATTTCTTCGACGCGGGTATCTCCCAACTCATCGAATTTCTGATAAAAAATAGCCACAATTACTTTATCATAGTCTGTAACATCAGTTTTGGGCATGTTCCAGCGGAGTTATGAGTTCTCTAGTATCAAAACGTTTTCATTTAGCTGCAACTTAGTTGCGGTCGAGAGCCGCGTTCTCCAAAGCTCTATGCCCTTCACAACATATCCAAGTGCTTCTGCAATGTCACTCAATAGTTCGGCAGTTGGAATAGGGGTTTGAAAATAGGACATTTGATCGCCGACAACATAAGCGAGCTTTGCTTCCTCAGCCAGATACGGTTTCAAACTTTGCAAATGAAGAAACATGCCGCCAAAATAGTGGCGGACGATCTTGTGATACATTTTTTCGAAACCGGAATTCTTATTCTTGCTAATTCTCTTATTTTCTACCTCATTAGCAAGGGATTCAATTCGCTCAAACTGTCGGATATAATCGCCGTCTGAATCGTTAACAAAAACGTTTCTGGAGTTGCTTCTTAAAAGATCCTCTTTCAGGTTTCTGAGTTCTTTCCTATCGTTTATTAAACCAAGCAGGACACTTTCCAATCTGGTGCTTCGAGTATAATCCTTCTCGTTTGGATATGGAGGGGACGTTATGACGGATTTTATCCTTTTCAAGTAACTAGCGTCAAGATATTTGTCCACGTGTCGTGCATCACCGTCCAAAATAGTTGAGTGGACACTGTCATTGTGCATAGCTTCAACATCTTGTATCATACTCGAAGTATTAGAAGCAAAATACGCCAGTGCATTGATATCGTCTTTCGGCTTCGTTTTGTATATTTCAGGCCCGAAACCTATGTTTCCTGCCTTCTTTACGATCAACTTAGCTAAGGATATAGTGAGAAAATCTCTTATTGTCGGGTCATCCACGGTTCGAATGATATCTCTTAGTACGAGGACTTTGATGAGTGGCTTGCTGCTGATAAACCCTTCCGGAATAATTCGTCGCTGTTCCTCTGATAGCGTAGGTATCCCTCTTAAGCAAACTAGATCGTAGTTTGTATCCAAGCGGTATAAGGGCGGAAAGTCGTCTTTAATCCCGAAACGGTCAAAAGAGAGGACAGCCGACCCATAAACGTATCCAAAGTAGTCGTTTAGCAAGTCAATATCCAGATCTAGCGTCGTTTTTACCTTAGAGGCCAACCGCGCAATAGGATTCGGTTCTATGCCACAACTCGCTATACAGTTCTTGATGCATTCAACCGGAGTAGTTCCTGTCCCACAGAAAGGGTCGAGAACGATATCTGTACTGACAATTTTAAACTTGGTTAGATATTGTCTGACTAGGTGAGGGGGGTACCCCAACACAAATTGATACCATGAGTGAACGGGTGAATCGTCAACAAGCGTATTGTTTCTCGACGCATTCCTAATCTCTGTGACGCCACTCATTTCTTACTACCCCAAAAATGACACAAAAGAGGGGTGGAGTCTCCGCCTGTCTCACATATTAACTGACCTTCCTTCTTTCTAGCCGCTGTATGTGAGTCCTCGACGTAAGTAAAGGCCTGTCTATTGCAGAACTCTGCTGGAGTCGAATTTGAAAAAAACTCTTGTCTCGTCACTTTAGGTTCCTGATTTATGAAGTTCCAGCCCTAATAAATACTTGATGTTGAATCTAAAGAAGCCCCGGAAAGCTCAAACATTCGCGTTGCCAAAGCTCCTGCACCTCAGTTTCCCCGCCAACATTCGTGCCGCGAAATTTTCCCGCGCACCATGGCTGTGATAGGCAAATATCTAATCATCGCGCTGATGTTGCTGATCGCGCTCGTAGCTTTTGAGCTTCTCATCGATCTCCTTCTGGGCTTTTATCGCCGCTTCGACCTCATCAAGAAACTTGTTTAACACGACATAGATTTTTTCGGTTCTCTCGTCGTGATCGATTTGCTTACCTTCTCGCTTCAAAATGAGGCTTTTGGTCACCATAACGGCGCTGTCACCGTCTATTTCGAGTTCTTCCGTAATCGAGTGAAAAATTTCGCCTATTTCGCTTATTAGGCTCTGTTTTAGCCATTGTTTTCCGTTTATATAGATCGGACTCGTTAGTTTCATATCGAGATTTTGCCACATGCCATTGAAGCGCTCGAAATACGTATCGGCCCCCCACCACAAATAGGAGCTTCTTAAATTAAGCGGTTCAAAAACGAATGGCTTTTCAGCCTTCTTAGCTCTAGCAAAGGTTACAAGTTGTTCTGTTTTGGCCATTCTTCTTATCTCCTATCTTGACTTTTTACGGATGTCGGCGTTCCCGGCCCTCTTTGAAAAAAAAGAAGCGATGACGGCTGCAGAAAGTGCAATAGGATTCATAATAAGTTTAGACAATGTAAGCATCTCGCGATGTCAGCCGTCTCGTTTCGCCACCCATAAGGGCACCAATTTGCGGCTGAATCTCCAAAAACAAAGGATACTGTGATGTTATCTTGCCCACTGCTATGCATTGCCGCTTTTCCAGATGCTGCAAAGCATTGATTGACTTCTGGTCAATAAGCCCGGAATGTGCTAATTGTCGCAGTTCATCTTCGTTCCTGAAACTAAAAGCAATCAGGTTGTCGAGGAGAGCAAACACATCGTCTGGTAACGTTCTGGGGGTATTGGTGATAAATGTCGGGAAAATGCCTGAGTGACGCATCCTCGTAATAATGTCTATCATGTTTTCTCGTTCGACGTAAAGTTGCGCTTCTTCAAGGAATAGCGAGACTGCCTCAAACTCCTTGGCTTGCCCCATTCGCACTAACCTTCGCAGTATGAATTCGACTGCTATTCTGCGCTCCCAGTGACTCACTTCAGACAAGTTGAATATAATTGCTCCTCCCTCTTTGTGCATTGCTTTGATGAATGCCGTGACGGCGTTGGACCCAAAAAGACCCGATATTCGAGCTACTTCAAGCCGCTGAAGCAGCCCTTCCCTGACCCAGTCGTTCTCTATATTGTTAACAAACTGTTCAAGATGATCTAGCGTGAAGACTTTGTCCCGGTTCGTTCGCCAAAATTGTATGAGGTAAAGATAAGTAGGCGAATCTCGCTGCACATTCAAAAATGTAGCGAAATCGTCATAAGATACTTCGTGGACGGGAATCGTCAGCGCACGTTCAAAATCGGTTTCTTCGGCCAGATATGGCGTGAATGTGACGATCCGATCAGCGTATTTATTTAGCGTTCCATCTTCAGCGTTTCCTAGATTGAGATACTCTGCGTTAAGATCAAAAACCAGCGTGAGCACGTTTTTATCTATGAGCTTGAATAACAGGCGTTTCGCAAGATATGATTTTCCAGAACCTTTCATCCCAGTGATCAGGTTAATGCCAAGTTTGTCAATGAGGATGTCGAAATCGGCGCATTCATCTGAGAGCGTTGTTGCGAGATCACAGGATGGGGGGAATGATAGATCAAGTGCGTCGAAAAGTGCGTCTTGGGGGAGCCTCTGAATGTTGGCGCTTGCTCTGCTTATGTTAAACTCGCTCAATCCTGTTTTGAACACGTTTTTTGCATTCCTAGGATCATCCGAGACGAGATGACCCCGTATCTTCGTTCGAGCGAGTTTCTGATCAGTTAAGGAGTCTACAACGCTCTGCAACTCAGGTTGGACGTGTTCTTCGGTCTCCGATTTCGCTATGAGCGACTTTCGTAAGATGTGTTCAAGCACGCCTGGGAGGTCTGCAAACTGAATATCGACGACCTGCGTAACGATATCATCGATGAGAAGCGTGTCGCCTAAGCGCACGGTTTCGTCAGGCGAAAAGACCAGTGCCAATTCATCCCCGTATTTTGTCAATACATACATCTCGATCACAACGCATTACATCGGAAACAACTTCCTTCGCACACTTTCTCGCAGTTGCAAGCCATACAAGTTGATGGCGGCAGCTTGCAGCTCGATTACTTCGATGGAGCTAAAAACGCTCGTCATATGAGCAAGCTTAAGGGCTTCTGGATATCCGTGTTCGCCAGACAATCCGCTTACCATCGGGAAGACCTCCTTGTGCGGAAGGGCAGTATTTTCCGGGATATCAAAGCGAAATGCTTCGCCATTAGGTGTCAGCCGACCAACATAGACGCAGCCTACGTATCTGTCCTGTTGCTGTGTAAGGTGCTCTCTTAAATCGCCAACGTAACACGCATTAGGAATGCCATCAATCAAGGAAAGGATACCAAACTGGTTCTCACGCAGCGTGAGAGTTGTTGACTTGGACAATGCCACAATAGCGTTCCCGTTGGCAGCAGCATCGCTAACGAGTTTCTTGATGACGAACATTGGATCTGCAACAGCACCCGCCATCAAGCTCCCGTCAATTAAAAGCAGCGCGTTATTAAAGGATTTCACAGCTTCAAACTGGAGATGGCGCTCCAAGAGACTTCGTAGACGGTCAAGCGTTTTTCTTAGATCTGGCGCTCTTGCATGAGTTCCCTCTCTGTAGACTAGTTCGCAGGTGCTCGCATAGAGATCGTCTTTATTGTAATTCGTGACAACAACAAGATACGCGCCATACTGCTCCTTTCGATAGTGTTTTTTGCCTTTAGGCTTGATAATGACCGACGCTCGGATAGCGCCGACCAAACCCTCGGGGACGTAGCCAAGGACGACACTTGTGCTATCGATAGCAACAACGTCGTGTTCAAGCGGGAATTTAGACTGAAACGACCGTATTTTCGGCTGATTTTCCGAATCGAGGGCAACGGCTTGCGGGGACTCCTCGTAAGGCTTCGCACTAGGGGCAGTCAAGTCTGAAAGCTGTACATCGATCGGTTCAAAGGAGCGTTGCTTTGGTACCTCGCTACAGAGTCTGGCTACAAGAGGGTTAACGTCAAACATAGGGTTTGAACTTATGATTTGTCGACTATGAGCATATAGCTTGGCCGAGCGATCTGAAACAATTCTGACTGCGCTTGTCACTCTCAACTGACAGAACTGCAGATATCACGCGTTGTGCAAACTCATGAAATAGAAATACCATTGACTACCTTGCAAGAAGTTCTTTCTTCTTGTCGGCGAATTTCTCTCCGGTGATGATACCGTCGTCGAGGAGCCCCTTCAAATCGCGGAGCATCGCAGGGATGCCTTGGGATTACGCGGCAGAGTTTGCGCCTATATCTCTAAAAATAGAGAATATTGCGACGTAATTTTTCCGACTGCTATGCACTGCTACTTTTCGAGCTGCTTGGCTCCGGCCCCGACCTATCTCCCTTGAGTGGGCCCGCGCTATAGAGGCCGAAGGGAAGCTCATTCTGACGCTGGTTGTCGAAGTCGGGGAAGATGACGAGATATTAGCTGGCTAGGATATGTTGCTTAATAATTATATAGAAGTTAAATATACCCAATATATTATGATAAACTCGGAAGAAATCAAAACCGCTCCGCGTCAAGAAGCCCACTTGGGAGCGACTTCGAGACGCGACAGTCAAAAAAGAAACGTTCGAGGAAACGATAAACCGATCTCTCAACTTCTGGGAGACTCAGCATACGGGGGTTGAGCAATGACGGACGCAAGCAACTTAATTCTTAAGATTCAATCCTGCGAGATAGGTAGGGGTTTAAAATGCGACGATTGTGCAGATGCGCCCTGTGCGCTCATTGACGCGCTAAACAAAACCGAGGACTGAAACGCCCGGCAGGAATAATGACGAAGAGCTGGAAAGGGCGCGACGAGGGAGTTGAAAGATGAGCATACACAAGCGGGGCGACCGTGCATATTGGCACACTCATTGCAGCGTTTGCGGTGAGAAGATTGCGATTCAATGTAGCGCCGCCGCGTATTGTACAGATTGCCTCAAGGAACGGCGGAAGATGAAACCCCTTCCCTTTGTGAAACATGACGAGCGCGGGGGAGGCGAGGAGTAAAAATGGCCGGAAATTGTAGCATCGTCGCATATCAGCAAGAATTTTATGCCTGCCGATGGCACGAGGCGCAAAAACCTCTGAGAAATCTACCATGCTTTGACGACTGTGAATGGTTCCTAGATGCGCTGCCGGCTTTGATATGCACTTACGGCGGCAAATATCTGTGTATGCAAAGCTGGCCGGACTCTGAAGAAATCGCGGACATATGCCCGCATAGCGGAGGCGGCACGCTATGAACGAAGCACTATACCGAAGCATTTGTCAGAAATATGGCCAGCGGGCCAGCTGGGCTATTTGGAGCTCAAATGGCGACGGCGACCCGACGATAATTGATTCGCACGTCGAGGACCTTAACACACGGCGAGTATTCATCGCGTTAAATGTGTCGTGGTGGTTTGATTACCCAAGCGGATATTGGGCAGTGTGAATGGGGTGGTGATGTGGTGAGGCAGGATTACCAAGAAGGCGAGTGCGGCCACGAATGCGGAAGCTGCGTGTGTGCAAAAGAAGATGATGGATGGTCGTCTAACGCGTGGGTATGCCCGATTCTGAACGCCAAGTCAGAAGGGCGCAACCCAACCGCCGCAGAAAAGCAAAAGGCCGCCGAACTTCAAGAGGGGCTCCGAGGCGGATACATTGAGATAGAGCGCGCGCATTTAGTTGGGCTTGTCAGCCGCGCGAAGAAGACGTGGAAGCGGAAGACCGCCTTCGTCACTATCAAGGTGAGACCTGAAATACGAGAACGTCTAAGACTAAGCGGCAATAAAACTGACACATATAGTACAATAATTGCTCGTGCCCTCGACCACTATGGCCGCAGAAAAGGGCGGGGGCGTTAGCGCCGGGCCCCGCAGGCCGCAGGTCCTGAAGGCAGGGGGCAAAATATGAAAGAAGAAACAGAAACTTTAGAGGCGTTCGGAGAAGAATTGGAGGAAGTTGAAAACATACTCAACGCCATTTTGGTCGAGGTCGAACACAAGGGAATCAGGAAAATCCGCGATGAAGTTCGAGCGCTCCTCAAGGAAGTAGGCTGGGAAGGGGCGGCTGCAGCGGAAGATTAAAAGGGCATAGCTGTTAGTAACAGGTAGCCACAATTTAAAACGTATCTCATAGGATGTTCACGCAAAAAC
>PMIN01000202.1 GCA_003158275.1 Methanobacteriota archaeon | reverse complement strand
CGCTGACGAGGTGCTGCGAAAGTTGGGGATCTCGTTCGTCGATGATACCATACCGGGAGTCCTCGTGTTGGTGGGGAAGGCGAGAGACCCAAAACTGCTTGCGAAGATCATCAGAGATTGTCAAAGTAAGGGCATGTTAGTGATTCCTACCTTTGATACCATACAGCAGATTAGCGAGGCGGGCATTGAGATTGGCGAACACAAAGGGCTTGACCGGCTGCTGTTTTGCGTAGGCGAATTCACGCAGGCAATTCACGCGTTGAGCTTTGCGATCCGCGCCGCGCTGACCTTCGGGAACGTCACGCCAGGCGATAGGGAAGGTCTCTCCGATTACTTGGCAAAAAGGCCGAAAGTCGTCGTCGTCCAGTTAGGCCCCATTGATGACATTAAGGCAGCGATTGAGTTCGCCGTGCTGTTCAATGGTTCACCGACGATCACTGATCAAGACGTGGAGGAAGTGCCGGGCAAATATGAGGTGGAAAAGGATTACAATCAGATCGTCGCACACGCGATAGAGATACGGAACATGAAGGTCACGTCCGGCGAAGTTTCGTTGCCGGTCGCCTATGGGCTAGCCTTTGAGGGTGAAACGGTGCGTAAGCCGCAGACCTACCTCGAGTGTGGAGGCCCGACAAAGACAAAGGTCTTCGAGCTTGTCAAGCTTCGCGATGCTGATGCTGTTAAGGACGGTCAAATCACGCTCATCGGCAAGGACGTTGACGAGATGGAAGAAGGGAGCGTGTCCGCGCTGGGGATTCTTGTTGAAGTGTACGGAAAGCACATGAAAAGCGAGTTTGAGCCCGTCGTCGAGCGGCGCATCCATCAGTTCATCAACTATGCGGAAGGCGCGTGGCATACGGGTCAGAGAAACTTGATCTGGGTGCGACTCAGCAAGAACAGTGTGGCCAATGGGCTCCGCCTCAAGCACTTCGGAGACATCCTTTACCACAAGATGAAAGAAGAACTCGGCGGTATTATCAGCCGGATACAAGTCACCATCATGACCGACGAGAAGGAGGTGGAGAAGCATCTGCCAGAGGCTATGGAAGCTTACGCAGAGCGGGATCGGCGGATTGCAGGGCTGACGGACGAGAGCGTTAACGCGTTCTACTCATGCACGTTATGTCAGAGCTTCGCCCCGAGCCACGTATGCATCATCTCTCCGGAACGTCTTGGGCTGTGTGGCGCACTGAACTGGCTAGATGCAGCGGCGGGGTATAGTATCGATCCAAACGGGCCAAACAAGCCTGTTGAGAAAGGCGCCGTGATTGATGAGCAGAAAGGCCAGTGGTTAAACGTAAACCAAGCGGTCCGCGAGCTCACCCACGGCCACATCGAGCGGATGAATCAGTACACCATGATGGAGGATCCGCAGACCTCGTGTGGATGCTTCGAGTGTATCGTGGCGATTAACAGTGATTTGCAGGGCGTGATCATCGTCAACCGCGAGTACACGGGAATGACCCCGATCGGCATGAAGTTCTCAACGCTCGCCGGGTCTGTCGGTGGGGGCAATCAAACGCCCGGATTCATTGGCGTCGGCAGGCAGTTCATTACGAGTAAGAAGTTTATCCGCGCGGATGGGGGGCTGGCGCGCGTTGTTTGGATGCCGAAAGACCTGAAAGCCGCGCTACGAGAAGATCTCGAAAAAAGGGCAAAGGAACTGGGCTTGCCAGATCTGGTGGACAAGATCGCCGACGAAACTATTACGACGGATGCGGATGAACTAGCGGAGTACTTGGCGAAGGTCGATCACCCGGCGCTGCGCATGTCGCCGATGGGCATGTTTTAAACGCGCCGTCGTGAGAAGCTGGGTGGTTACAGTGATGGTAACAATTCCAAAGGAAAGTTGGAGTGGAAAGATAAAGGAGATTGCATTCGGGGCTACTGATGAGGAAGGCGGAACGAGGGATAGAAAACTCCTTTTAGGCGGAGAGACGACTCTTCCGTTTTTGGCGTTCGAGGGGAAGGTTTCGCGACCGGCGATCGGAATGGAGGTAATCGATCATGTTGGCGATGACTACCCTCACATCATCATCGATGAAATCGGCGACGTCATCAAGGATCCCGTTGCGTGGGCGCGCACGTGTGTTGAAGTCTATGGCGCAGACTTCATCTGTCTGAAGCTGCTGAGCACGAATCCAGAGGAAGCAAACGTCAGCGCTGAAGATGCGGCCTCCCTCGTGTCGACCGTGCTCGCGCAGGTGAAAGCACCGCTCATAATACAGGGAAGTGGCGACTATGACAAAGACGCCCGCGTCATGGAACTCTGCGGCGACGCCGCCAAAGGAGAACGGTGTTTGCTCGCCCGCGCGGAACAGGACAGTTACAAATCGATCGCCGTTGCGGCGACCGCTAACGGCCACGATGTCGTCGCGTTCTCAAACATCGATGTGAATATCGCCAAGCAGCTCAATATCATGCTCACCGAGTTTGGCGTGCCAGCCGACCACATCGTCAGTGACCCGCTTATGGCGGGAATAGGTTTTGGGATGGAATACGCTTATTCCGCGATGGAACGGATTAAACTCGCCGGTCTAGTGGGGGATAAGATGCTTCAATCTCCGATGATCGCTGACATAAGCGTAGCGTGGAGCGCGAAGGAAGCCTATCGCGTTGACGCTAAGCTGGGCGACGAGAGGGAACGGGCGATCTTTTGGGAGGTGGCGTCTGCGTTGGCGGCTTTAATGGCCGGCGCGAACGCGTTGATACTCCGACACCCGAAGTCTGTAACCATCACGAGAAAAGCTGTCGATGAATTGACAGGATAACGACCATGCCGATGACCGCGCTCGATATATTCAAACTCCTCGCCAAAAAAAATTGTGGCGAATGCGGGGTTCCCACGTGCCTGGCGTTTGCTATGATGTTGGCGAACAAGCAGACTGAGCTCACGAAATGTCCATATGTGTCACCTGAAGTCGTGCAACAACTCGAGAGCTCCGCTTCGCCGCCTATGCGCACCGTGACCGTTGGTGACCTTGAAATCGGAGCTGAAACCGAGCTGTTCAGACACGAGAAGAAGTTTTTCAACCAGACGGCATATGCGGTGGTAATCGGAGACGACAGCGACAACGAAAGCATCGTGGAACGGGCCAAGAAGCTCGATGCGATGAAATACGAGCGGATTGGCATCATCTCAGGCGTAGACTTGATCGCGGTCGAATCGAAAGGGGATGCACAGCGGTTCTCTGAAGTGGTGACGCTCGTAAAGGAAAATAGCGGATTGCCGTTCGTTTTGATGAGCGATGACCCTCAGGTCGTCGAAGCTGGGCTTAAGGTCGTATCGAAGGCCAAGCCGTTGATTTACGCCGGTAATGCGAACAACTGCGCGGCACTTGCAAAACTCGCACGGCAGTACGCGTGCCCGCTCGCGCTCTACTCAGACGACGTCGATGAGCTTGTGTCGCTCTCTGAAATAGCAAAAAGCGAAGGCGCGGATGACATCGTGTTAGATCTAAATCTCGGTGCCAAGCCATTGCGCGATGCATTGGAATGGCTCACCATCTTGCGTCGACTCAGTGTCAAGAAGCTTTTCCGACCGCTGGGCTATCCGGTCATGCTAAACTTGGACAATGGGATGGACGTCGAAACGCAAGCGATAAGGGCCGCGATAGGAACGTTGAAATACGCGTCGCTGATTATCTTTGGGGACCTCGATGCCGCGCGGTTATACCCCCTTACGACGCTGAGGACTAACATCTTCACAGATCCGCAGGCGCTCATACAGGTCAATCCAGGTCTTTATGATATAGGAAAGCCCAACCGGAACTCGCCAGTCATCGTCACGTCAAATTTCTCCCTCACATATTTCACCGTCGCAAGCGATGTTGAAGCGAGCAAAGTCCCTGCGCGCCTTCTTGTGGTCGATACCGAAGGCCTGTCGGTCATGACCGCATTCGCCGCTGACAAGTTTACGCCAGAGACAATCGCACAGGCGCTTAAGGAATACAAGGTCGCAGAAAAGGTGGATCACCGAAAGCTCATAATTCCCGGCATGATCGCCATGCTGAAGATGAAACTCGAGGAACTCACGGGCTGGGACGTCATCGTGGGTGTCAAAGATTCGTCTGCACTGCCAAAGTATCTGAAAGAGCTTGCAAGTGAATAGCCGCGGTTACGGCGTTATCGAGTGCTCAGCAATTGCGATAACCGCTTTAAACGCTGCCGAATCACTAGGGAGCTCAAACAGAGATTTCCCTTCCAAAGCATACTCTCCAACTAAGGCATCTTTTGGGATGGCGCCGATGAGGTCTAATCCCTGCTGCCGTATCTGGTCCTTGATGCTTTCTGGTATGGGGTTCTCGAGTTCGTTCAACACCAAATATGTTTTTCCTACGACAAGATTGAGGCTCTCAGAGAGCTTCTTGATCCGACTCGCGGTCACTATGCCTAGCACAGTCACGTCGCTCATGATGAACAGCACGTCAACATCTCTCGTCGTGCGTCGTGAGAGGTGTTCCATACCCGCTTCGTTGTCGATGACAACGTAATCGTAATTGACGGAGAGCCTATCGAGGACGTCTCGCAACACGTTGTTGATGTAGCAGTAGCATCCGGGCCCTTCAGGCCGCCCCATCGCGATAAGGTCAAATGTCTCTCCTTCAACGAGAGCCAAGCGTATCTGATATTCAATAAGTTCGCTCTTGGCAACCCCTGCGGGAAACGACTCTTTTAGCAGATCCTCTCGCAAGTCGCCAATCGTTTGGTCGACGTGCATTCCGAGTCGCGCGTCCAAGTTTGAGTTCGGATCTGCATCGACGGCCAAAACGGTGACGCTGTCAGTGCTCAAGTGTTTTACAAGGAGCGAAGCAAAAGTCGTTTTGCCTGTTCCGCCTTTACCCGTTATCGCAATGGTTTGCACGCTGTTTCTCCGTAACGCCGTGTGCGGAAACCCTCACCGGCTATGCCTACGCTACTCTTCTACTTAAATACAGATCACTCTTGCGATTTATCTCCTCATTGCGGCACCGGCAAGCGGCCGTCTGGTGTAGTCAGTGACCGAGGCTGGGCACTCATCTCGCAAAGGGCTTATCAGGTGAAACGGATACGCCAACTACGTGTAGACTCGTGTGGCAATGTGGGGAAACTGATCAAGTTCCGTGTGCGGAATGAAAAGGGCTGAGGTAAACTCTTTGAAGAACATGCTGCTGACGCTCAGCTCTATGTGTGTCATATTTTCGACGATCTCTGCTGCTTTGTCTTGCAGGTCCCGCGAGAGCAATACCATTCGCGCTCCGCCAAGGGCCCCATTGCCAATGAACTTGAACGTATCGAGGGGTAGGTCAGGAAGCAAGCCAATCGTAATCGCTTTCTTGGTGTCAAGGTAGTTGCCGAAGCTCCCTGCGATGAAGACGTTGCTCAGGTCGCTAAATTTGTAGCCAAAGGTTTTTAGCAGCACATTACAGCTTGCGTAGACCGCGGCCTTTGTACGCAGTATGTTTTGAATGTCAACGTCGGTCATGACTATGTTCTTGTCAATGGCCGTATCCTCTTTGAACGCCACGATGAAC
>PMIN01000103.1 GCA_003158275.1 Methanobacteriota archaeon | reverse complement strand
ACTCGGGAAGCCTACAATGAAGTCAGTCGATACAGTAACGTCTCTAAGTTCGTGACGGAAGCTCGAGACAATGTGTTTAAAGTCGAACACCGTATGACCTCGCTCCATTAGCTCCAAAATCCGATCTGAACCCGACTGCACCGGCAAGTGCACGAATCTGTATATCCGAGGATGTTTAAACGCTTTCAACAGATCCTCTGCGATATCGAGAATTGAGGACACGTTCATCATCCCGACGCGGAGCTTAAAGTCGTGTTCAATTTCGCATAGCGTTTCAACAAGGTCGGGTAATCGGTAGCCCTGATCTAGCCCGTATACTCCCCCATCCTGCGCAGTCAGGAAGATTTGTTTTGCACCATTTTGAACACTCCGCTCCACATCCCTGCTGATGGCTTCGATGCTTCGGCTCTTCAAAGGACCTCTGATGAGCTTTACGATGCAGTAGCTGCACCTTCCCCCACATCCTTGAGCGATCTTTACTTTGGCTGTGATGCTGGGTCTTGGTGCAGATGTGGCGGTACGCGAGAAATGAGCGTCTATGTAAGACGCCACGCCGCTGATCCGCATGGTTTTCAATGCCGGATACAACGCGCTGAGCCGATCCCCAAATGGCCCTGCCATGCAGCCTGTGATAATGAGCGTTCGCTCGCCTAACTGCTGATATAGAATGTCTATCCGCCTTAGGATCTTTTTTTCGGTCGTCCCGATAACCATACACGTGTTTAGAACGAGCACCTGAGCATCCTCGGTAGATTCGACCACCCTGTGGCCCTTTAGCTTATGCGTCAGCTCTTCGCTTTCGCTTTGGTTTAACGTGCAACCATAGGTTTCTAGATAAACCGAGGTCATTGCTCTTGTTCAAAGGCCGTGTATCGTGCGCGAGACAAGTACATATTCGCGTGAATCGTTTCGACCGTTCTCCAACGTCAGTTGCTTGCAGTGTGATCAATAAAACGGCGTTTAACCCAATGAGAACTAACTACATGCGAATAGATAACTATACCTTTTGACGCTAAGATTATAGAATAAAATCGAACGTAGCGCGCCTACGTTCTGTAGCAGCCTATGAAGATATCTGTGATTATTCCGACGATGGATGAGCCAGCCATAGCTGACGTTCTTCACGATGTCCTTGACGCGCTGCAACAGCACAGCGTGGAATTAATCGTGGTCGACAAGTCAAAAGATGAGACAGCTACGCGTGCCGCAGAGCTCGGAGCAAAGGTAATCCATCAGACGGGGACAGGGTATGGGGATGCGTACATCACAGGATTTCAACACATATCTGAAGACACTGAGACAGTCGTCATTCTGGATGGCGACTATACCTACGATCCGTACGACATTCCAAAGCTGCTTCAGGCTATCAACGACGGCGCTGACCTTGTAATAGGTGCTCGATTTGCTCTTATGGACAAAGGAGCGATGAGCCGGAGAAACGCTCTCGGCAACAGACTGCTAACCGCCCTCATACGAGTTCTGTATCACGTACGCATAACCGATTCTCAATCAGGAATGCGCGCCATAAGACGCTCCGCACTCGATCGTTTAAAACTTGAATCGCCCAACATGCCGTTCGCGAGCGAAATGATCATCGAGGCACAAAAAGAGAACCTCGCCATTACTGAGGTTCCCATAAAGTATCGGAACAGAGTCGGCCGTGCGAAGCTGTACCCGTTCAGGGATGCATTTAGCATCTTGTTTACCACAATTCGCCTTGTCCGGGACTACAATCCAATCGTTATTTTCTTGCCCATTGGTCTTGCGCTAATACTCATAGGCCTCGCCTATGGTACAACGATACTTATCGAATACACCACAACCGGCATCGTGACGCGCTTGGCAGGTGCGGTTCTCTCCGTCTTCCTCATCTTGACCGGCTTGCAGATAACGCTTTTCGGTTTGCTAGCGGATATCATACTAACGAACCTGCGACGACGATAACTACCAAAATGAACATTGGCTATGTTTCAGATGTAGTCTATCCTTTCGTGAATGGCGGAGCTGAGAAGCGTATCTACGAAATGGCAAAGCGTCTTGCCATAAATGACGAGGTGCACATCTTTGGCGTAAAGTGGTGGAAAGGAAAGAGCGATATTGAGTTGGGCGGGATTCACGTCCACGGTATTTGCAAACCGCTCAGCCTTTATGCAGGAGAGCGCCGTTCTTTTCGAGAAGCAGCGAGATTTGCAGGCAGTTTGGGCCCCATTTTTAAGCAAGACCTCGATATCATTGACTGCAATCAATTCCCGTACTTACACTGCTTTCCGTCGAGACTAATTTCGCAACTGAAACGTATCCCTCTAGTCATTACGTGGCACGAGTTTTGGGGCGATGACTGGTACGAGTACTTGGGTAAGCTCGGATTCTTTGGCAAACTGACGGAGAGAGCAACCCTGATGATAGCTGACGAGGTGATCGCTGTCTCTATGACCACAAAAGAACTCATCGCGCAGTTCAGAAAAAGCGTATCACTCGTGCCGAATGGAGTCGATGCCTCCGTGATCGATTCGATCGCACCGGCTGAAATCTCAGTCGACGCGCTATTTGTGGGAAGGCTCATTCCTGAAAAAAACGTCGAACTGCTGGTACGAGCGATGCCTCCAAGCAAAACGCTCTGCATAGTCGGCGATGGTCCCGAAAAAGCAAAACTTGTTCAACTCTCGAAAGAACTTAGCACTAACGTGCGTTTCCGCTCAGAATTGCCTTACGAAAACCTCATAGGCGTGATGAAAGCGGCAAATTCGTTAGTTTTACCTTCCAGCCGTGAAGGCTTCGGCATCGTTGCCCTTGAGGCGCTAGCTTGTGGTACGCCCGTCATTACGAGCAATGTTCGAAAAAATGCAGCAAGAGAGCTCATCACTCACGGAGAGAACGGGTTTGTCGTTGATCTGACAGAGGATCAGCTCCGAGCAGCACTACTTGAAGTCGACAAAGAGCGTATGCAGCGCGCGGCAAAAGCTAGCGCAGCTTTCTTTGACTGGGATCTCTTAAGTGCAGAACTTCGAAAGTTGTATGAGTCGCTGACGTAAGCGAAAAATGAGTTGCCGCAATACGCCAAACATCAGCGATTTCAAAAACATTATTACAGCAGGCACCGTTGTATGAGCAACCGCGTACTGCGAAGCTGAAATTAAGCAAAAAACAGGGGCCATACCGTGAACATATTGCTTGTGAGTGAGTTTTTTCCTTTTTGCGACGCTGCCGGCGAATTGCAAATGCCGGGAGGGGGGGAAAACCACATGTATGCCTTAGGCCGCGAGCTTTCTGGTAGGAATCACGTAGCCGTGCTGACGTCAGACGTGCCGGCAACCACTTATCCGGAAGATCGATTTCCGTTCCGCGTATACACAGTATACAACCGCAAAACTGCTGGTCAAGGCTCAGCGGATCTGCGATACGCAGTACGCCTGTCGCGAGAGTTAAAGCGTATCAGCAACGAGTTCGACGTTATTGTTCCGCAAACACTCATACCCGTCTTCTCAGCATCTCTCAGTCGCACAAAGGCGCCGGTCGTGCCAATCGTACACGACGTGTATCAACCTCTGCCGTTGGCCAACGGCATCGCTGCGTGGCGTGATCTGAAAGGAGGCGACACGTTGAAAGGGGTGCAAGCTTGTTTGCTGGAACGCGCCTGTCTTCGTTACGCCTCGACCTGCCCTATAACAATAACCGTTTCAGACCCTTCTTTTGAGACATTGAAATATTGGATCCCCCGACACAAGATTAGAGTCACTGGCAACGGCGTTTACCTAAAAGAATTTACGCACAACACGAAGGAAATTGCTGTCATTTGTATAGCACGCTTCGACGCGCCTTACAAGAACATAGACATAGTGTGTGAGGCGCTGTTCGACACGGGGGTTCAAACGGTCATAGTCGGCGATGGAAGACTTCGACCCACTATTGAACGTCGCTGGGCGAGCGAGAACATTCAGTTCACCGGTCACGTTAGCGAAGAGAAAAAAAAGGAGTTGCTTTCAAAATCAAAAATTCTTGTATCTGCGTCTTCAGCTGAAGGATTCGGGATAACACTTCTGGAAGGCCTCGCATCAGGTTGCCTGGTGGCAGCGAGCGATATAGCCCCACATCGATTCATTGACCACGGCTCTGACATCATCAAATTCTTTCCCGTGGGCGATAGCGAAGCGGTAAAATCTGCTGTGATTGAACTTCTGCAACTTTCTGGTGAAGAAAGCGCTTCGCTTCGAAAGCGGGCTAACTCTCTAATCTCCCATTACTGGGACTGGCAGGTAATCGCCCACAAAACCGAACTCCTTCTCGATGCCGTAGTAGAGGCGCCCCGTCCACGTCAGGCGCGTTGAAGCGTCGGGTGCAAGGCCTCTAAGTCGCTCCCTCGCCGCTATCGTATTCTATGGAACTTGCGATGGCAGCAGATATCGAGTCAACTCCATCAAGCCACTCAGCCACAGAGCTGTCTTCCAACTCGGCTATAGTTTCTTGACACAGCGGCTCGCCTGCGATAACTCGCGCGCCGACTTTTCCTACTATCGCTAAGGCTAGATCAAAGTGTCCTTTTTTCTCTTGATCCAGCGCCTCTCGTATTAATTCGTCCATAGAGGCTTTATCTGCGAAAGACGCTTTCATATAGCTCTCAAACGATGCAAAAGCGCCAACAAGAGAAGATTGGATCAGTCCTACTAAGTCGTCAAGCTCCACGTCACCTGTGTCAGCTTTTTCCCTGATTATCGCCTCAATGTTTTGTAAGCCATCCAAAGATTCTTCACGCGCGAGCTTGCCAATTTCGAAACCTCTAACAACCTTCCAGCACGCAATTATTACGTCTTCTTCCATTTCAACGAATACTGTCGTAGCTGTCTCGTCCATGTTCTTGTAGTCACTTTGCCTTGCACAGTCTATCCAGTTGCGCCAGCGCTCCTCAGTGAACGGCACGTAGAGGTTCTTTGCGTTTTTCATCGTGTAACCTGTGTAATTGTTCCCGATACGTACTTCGGGTATAATGGGATTATATTTATACGTTTCAGCCGCTTGCCGGTAGCTCTAAATAAAGCGTTCGTTCAAGTAAGTACGAATTGGATTGCTCCGGCCGTTCTGCAAACGCACACGTGGCGCGGTAGCACGCGTCTGCGTCTAAACTTCGGCTACACCATTCACAACGTGGCCAGTGAACATAACAGAGCGTATCATGTTGATGGTAGAAGCGCAGCGCGTGCACAAAATATACGAACTGAACGGCTTGAAAGTCCACGCACTCAAAGACGTGAACCTTCTAATCGAAAAAGGGGATATGGTAGCAATTATGGGCCCAAGCGGCTGCGGCAAGACCACGCTCCTTAACTGTCTTTCAGGGCTCGACGAACCGACGTCGGGAATAGTCAAAATCGAAGGGATACCGCTCGCACAACTGAACGACAATGAATTGTCAGAATATCGCGCGACGAGGATGGGATTTATCTTTCAATCGTTCAATCTGCTGCCCGTCTTGACTGCCCTAGAGAATGTTGAGTTGCCGCTGCTTGTAGCCGGCATTAATGAGAAAGAGGCGCGGTTGCGGGCCTTAAGCATGCTAGCGAGTGTTGATCTCGAAGAGTGGGCACATCACAAACCCTTCGAACTCAGCGGGGGACAACAACAGCAAGTGGCGGTCGCCCGGGCGCTTATAAGCAGGCCTGCAATCATCTGGGCAGATGAGCCGACAGGAAACCTAGACTCAGCAGGTGCAGACCAGATCACGGCGCTTCTAAAACGGCTAAATAAGGCTAACCGGCAGACATTCGTCATCGTTACACACGATCCGTCTGTTGCTAAGACCGCGGACCGATTGATCAGCATGAAAGACGGAGCTATACTCTCAGAATCAGCTGCACCTATTGTCTGATTGGCCGAGCACAGATTGAGGGATGTAAATGTACTTACCGATGTACTTAGCACTTCTCGGCTGTGCCGTTACTGTACTCTTACTTTTTGCCGCGCTTGCGGTTACAAACAAGTCAATCTTCACAATGGGCGTAAGAAACATTATACGACGCCCGAAAAGCGCAGCCATTATAGTCGGAGCGCTCCTGGTGAGCACAGCAATTATCTCAGGGTCACTCGTTGCAAGTAGCTCCCTTGGTTATTCTGTCGTCAAGGCAACGTACGATGCACTTGGCAACGTTGATGAAACCGTTGCCCTGAATGGCCAACCATTCAACTACTCAGTATATCAGCACGTTGCAGCCGATTCTACGTTAACCAACAATACAGACGGCATCTCTCCGAGCCTCTACGGGGGGGTCCCGTCTGTGGACGACGTTACAAGCGGCATCACGTCAACAGGAGTCACGCTCGTCGGTTTAAACTTCACTCTAGACGCCCCCTTTGGCGACTTTGTTCTACTGAACGGCACACACGCCAATGCGAGCGATCTGACTGGCAGCCAAGTCCTAATCAACGACAAACTTGCTCAAGATTTAGATGCACATACCGGCGATAGACTTGTTGTTTATTACGGCGAGAACGCTTCTTCCGTTAAAGCTTACACGTTCTCGGTCAAGTACATCGCACAAAACGAAGGCAAGGCGCAGTACGAGTTGAATGAAAATCTCTTTATGCAGCTCAGTGCAGCGCAAGCTGTTTTTCAACACGAAGGTCAAATCAATGAGATTAGGGTCTCGAATCTGGGCGATGTTGAATCCGGAGCCGCAAAATCTGGCAATGTGTCCGCGCTTCTCACGCAAGCCTTGTCAGGTTCGTCGCAACGATTCGACGTCAATCCCGTCAAACAAGATATGCTGGCCGCTGCAGATGCGAGTGGTGCCCAGTTTTTAAATTTGCTCGTCGCGTTAGGAACGTTTTCAGTCATAACAAGCGCGATGCTGATTGTCAACGTTTTTGTAACGCTTTCTGAACAGCGCAGAAGTGAGCTCGGATTGGCCCGCGCTTTGGGCATGAAACGCAGGCACGTCATATTGCTCTTTCTTTTTGAAGGAGTAACCTGCGCGTTACTGGCTGCAGCCATCGGGTCAATATTGGGGATCGGAATCGGCGCGGGTCTCATAGATACGCTCAACGCGGCCACTACGGCAGGAAGCCCCGCAGGAGCGTCCCTTGTTCTGCATTATGATCTCACTGACCTCTTGACCGCTTTTCTTATAGGTCTACTTGTTACGGTCGCAACGATTGCGTTCGCTTCCTACAGAATCAGCAGGTTAAATATCGTCCGCGCGCTACGAAATGCCGAAAATTCCGAACAAGCGCCACGCCTACCGCGGGGGGCGCCCATACTCGGTGTGGGTCTACTAGTTTTTGGGTTTATCGTGTACGGCGTTTCACCTCAAAGTCTGGCAGCGCAAGTTATGGGACCCACGCTCATCATCTTTGGCCTTGCCCTCGTCGCCCTGCGAGCCATTAAACGACAGCAAGTACTCACTGTAGCAGGAGCAGCGGTAGTACTCTACAATGCAGGCATGATCTTTAGCAGCTCAGGCTTCAACAATTTCGCCACGGCGGTTAGTTTCACCGTGAGCTGCCTTCTCTTAGTGCTAGGTGCGGTTCTGGTAGTTCTTGTCAACGCTACCTCGTTATTGAAGCTCTTCTCCAAGCCGCTGACAAGGCTTAAAGCCAGTCAAGCTCTGATTAGACCTTCGTCGGCGTACTGCCTCCAAAAAAGGGAGACGTTGGGAACGACGGTTACGATATTATCTCTCGTCATTTTTCTAATGATCGTAGCGCTAGTTACTGCTGCTGTCTATCAACCAGATATGAACCAGCAAACCGGCGGATACGACATTCGTGCGACATCAAGCACGCCATTATCAAACTTGACAACGCTGGAGGTCCAGTCACCCACGTCCGAATCACCCGCAAAACCTGTGGCGCTCTTGAACGCATCGGATATAGACTTCTACGACGGCCTCTTTGTTGCGAATGCAACAGGGACGAGCATAAATGGTCAAGCGCTCTACCAGCAGGGACCTGAAACAAACGTTTATGGCATAGATGCGAATTTTTCGGAGCATGCACAGTACGGCTTCAAGGACATTCTCGCGGGCTTCAACTCATCGGAAGTCTGGAATCTGGTAAACAACCCTCACTACGTCATCGTAGACTCAAGCTATTTGTATGGCCCCAACGGCACCCAAGTCAGCGCAGGCGACACCATCTCATTTGTCGCGGGTAACGGCACTGCACGCTTTTTGGTTGCCGGCGTCCTTGATGAGTACTATTTGCACGGCATTTTTATGAGCAAGCAACAGATGCAGCACTATTTTCCGGAGGTAAAGGGCGATACGCTGTTTCTCATAAAATCAGCGAGCGGGATGAAACCTATCGATCTTAGCTACGACCTCGAGAGAGGTTACAAAGCTGCTGGCCTCAACGCATTTCTCATTAGCGACGAAGTTTCGCAGATGATGACGCAGAGCCAACAGTTCTTTCAGCTCACCGCGACCTATCTCGGCCTCGGGCTTATCGTTGGCATCGCTAGCGTGGGAGTCGTGACGGTGCGATCCACTATAGAGCGGCGCCAAGAGATAGGCATCATGCGCGCCATAGGTTTCAACCGCGGACTTGTCGTTAAGTCGTTACTGTTTGAAGCGACCTTTGCCACCACGTTGGCAGCAGCTGTAGGCCTCTCAGCCGGATTGGTCGTTTCTTACGCCATATACACTAACTTGAATCAAACCGTGAAAGTGCCGTTTACGATTCCGATCGTTCAGGTTATCCTAGTTCTTGTAATCGTTTATCTGGCAGTCGCCATCTGCACGGCCATCCCTGCACGAAATGTGTCGCGAA
>PMIN01000247.1 GCA_003158275.1 Methanobacteriota archaeon | reverse complement strand
TGCGGCACCGGTGAACGTCGGTGAACTTGCCCTTGCGAGGCCAGTTGCATCTATAAGAATTCTCAAGCTTATTTAATAGTATTCCAGTGGACTTAAATATTAGAAGCGCACGTGCTCCGTAGCATGTTCTATAGCCTGCAGTTCACTAAGGAAGTGACGAGAAATGAAAAACATCGTAGAAACGGCGATTGATGCTCGTTCCTTTAAGATCCTGATAACGGCTGTTCAAGCTGCTGAGCTGATCGACACGCTCAGCTCATCGGGCCCATTCACGGCGTTTGCTCCAAATGATGACACGTTTTTGATGCTGCCTCCTGGTACAGTAGATACGCTCGTTGACCACAAAGAAGATCTGACAGCTTTTGTTGCCTACCATATAGTGCCAGGCAAAGTCATGGCAGCTGACCTGATGAGAATGACTTCAGCGCAGACCGTTCAAGGTGGAACGCTTACGATTGCTGTGAGGGACGGGGTAAAGGTGAATGATGCAACCGTCATCCAAGCTGATGTTGAGTGCACTAATGGCGTGATTCACATTATTGATTCAGTGTTAATGCCCAAATGATGGTGGACGATGTAAATCCTGGTTTAAACTTACTTGAAGCAAGCGTTAGTAAGTTGTGCCCCCTAAACACGCTCACCTCTGATACCACCTTGCACTGCCCACTTTATCGCTTAAAGAGTGCTAAAACACTCATTTCGCCTTGCAGAAACATTACGCGAACCTTTCGTTAGCTATGCTGGCAGCTTGCTGCGATGCATTGTTTCTGTATTATCCATCCGGGCCCAACAAAGCGCATGATGGAAAAACTTGTACGGGCGTGCACGGACTTAGGATTAAAAAATGTGGATTTTTCTGGATATTACCCCGCTACTAGATCGGCAAGAGCAAACTCAGGAGCAAACGCACATCAACTTGCAACGCACTATCTTAAACTTGCTGGATGTGTTACCGAGCCGAGAAATTGCGGTCTGTGCATCCTCAAACACAGATGCAAGGCAATGCTCATGGAACCTTGGCTCGAAAAACGGCCCGACTGAGCAATGCTGGGGCGCAGATCGAGCTTAAAAGTCGTAAAGATGCTAGCAGCACTGTGGCGCCTTCGTTGGTTTTTCGTTGAGGCCAGGCCTTGACCAAAGCTTGCTCAGGCGAATTAAGGTGCCTTTGACACAAACTTCCGCATCTCCCTATCACACTGTGTCACGAAGTCATGTGGTGTTCTATTGCTGCCTTTCGACCTCGTTACCTTGCTCACTGACAGTCTATTGGTTCGGAGTGGACTGGCGTTCAGTGGCGGAGAAGGCGCATTGCGCGCTTCTGCAAGATCCGGAACGGTCGATCAAATCTCCCGAAAACCCCTCCAATAGCTTACCTCTAAATGCCTTTTTTTTCATACGATTTGCCAGTTTCGTAACACTAAATATAAATAGCCCGCGCGTCGAAGTTTCCCCGGTTTCGTAGAGAAGCATCTGGCGATAAGAGATTCACCAACCGGGTTGACTGATCGTCCAAGAGCTCTAACCCAAAATTAGGAACAATAGACATTGTCGTTCCCGTTTGAATGTATGAGTTAGTTGATATCCACCACACGTCGCACAGAAGGTACTACGAGAACGCGGACAACAGCAGAATGATGCTCACGTTTCAGGGGGACGCTGTATGAGCTGTTACGAGTATTGGGCTAAGATTGCCGCTGTAGCAGATGCGTTAAGCGTATATGACCGCAACGATATCCAGAAAAAGTCTTTGGACGAGATCGTACCTCTCCTTGATGCAATAGAAGTCATCGCCCACGATGCAACAATCGAGTTTGAATCTGCCCAGCACATTTTGCAAAACGAACGAATGAACGATGCCCTAAAGATCATTCGAGGATTTTATGTCGCAGTCGGCGCTCGTTTAGAGATGCAAGAAGCATATGCCATACTGGATGCTGCAGAGCCCTGGACGCAGGTTGAGTCGTTCCACTACTATGGCCGGTATCCGATCTTGGTGGGTAATGAGGTGCAGCTTGCCGGCTTCGCAGCGGGGGACAGGGTAGTGTTCATTGGTGGCGGGCCACTTCCCTTGACGCCCGTGCTGCTGCGCACGTGTCACGGCGTGAACGGGATCAGCGTCGAGAGGGTACCTCACATAGCTGCGCTCTCTGAGCGGGTGCTTGACAAATTGGGGCTGGGCTCGGCGATCGAGGTCGTGTGTGGCGATGAAACGGCGTTGGCAGACTTAGAGTACGACGGGGTGATGGTGGCTGCACTCGCAGAGCCCAAAAAGAGAATTTTCAGGAATGTCCGACGTTCAGTCGCTCCGGAGACAAAAGTCCTCTATCGAACGTACAGCGGCATGCGGGCCATTCTTTATGCACCTGTGGTGAGCGAAGACCTAGCCGGGTTTCGGGAGGTGGGGCGGGTACTGCCAACAGGCAAGGTGAATAATACCTCGGTCATGATCAGGAAAGGAGCGGGAGTGACCAAGACGCGCTACGATCACAACTGCTTCACAGGATTCTACTTCGGGAACTTCTTGAGAACAGCCAGGCGCGCTAACGTCGATGTACGGTGCTGTCATATTCTTCCATAATTCCGTTATTGGCTACTCTGATGAGATTGACGCTCCCCAAAAACAGGCCTTAGCTGCACATATCTCGCCCGTTTCGACATGAATCCTCCCGCTGAGACATACGCACGGATGTAAAATCGATGGCATTCTCTTGAATTCTTCGCTGCTGCATTAATCCGACTCCATTGATGAGTGTGCGCGACCAACACACCAAAAAAGGCTTTTGTTTCAGAGCTTGCTCCGCCCTAGCGTCCTTGCTACAATAGCTGATAGTTGATCACAGGAGTAGCAGGGCAGTGCAAATGTTCTGCGGGGTGCGTGAAACAACAAGAAAACTATTAATACCTATTTGTTAATTGAGTCTCGTGGAATTCCCTGAAACTTCTCATAAGTTAATGATGGGATCGTGATGCATTTGTTAATGCATCTAAGGAGTTGAGACGTTATGTGTGAAAAATCTGAAGGAGAGATGGGAATGGAGCACAAGGAACACCACACGGGCCACGACATGGGATTGGGAACGTGGTCGGAGATCAGGATCCTGTGGGACAAGCTCGACGACCAGACAAAGAAGACGATCGGGCTGCGGATGCTTGACGAGCGCATCATGCACGAAGACCACTGGATCGCACAGCATCAGCATAAAGTTGAGACCATGGAGATGGTCAAGACCTGGATCGAAAAACTTTAACCGCAAAGCGCCAACGAGTCTAAAGAATAATAGCAGTGAAGCAGACTCATGGGCAGCGTGCAACACTGATGAACGAAACAAAGGAGGATTGGAGATGGATGAGATGAACGTCCCCCCTGGCCTTAAGCTGAAATTGATGGGAACTATCGGAGAGATTGCGGCGCACCGCACAGGGAATTCAAAGTGGCCGCGCTCAATGGCCCCCGAGACTACCGACGATAGCTCAAAGCATCACGA
>PMIN01000192.1 GCA_003158275.1 Methanobacteriota archaeon | reverse complement strand
AGCCGAGCGTTCGAGTACGACATGAAGTCTTCGAACCACTCCCAGTCTGGAGCTCGTGTATCCTCGTAGTTGCGCAGAATGTCTACTGCAAGCGTTCTGATCCTCTCTTTCGCGCCTTCAAATGACTCCTTTGAGCAATAGAAGCCGAGTATGCAGTAGGCTATTCCCCGTAAGGACAACTTGCTGGTCGCGTGCATCGCTGCGCGTTCAAAAATGACGCGCGCAACTTCTTGGACGCTTTTAGGGAGATGCGAAGCGCCACTCGTGTATCCGCATGCCCAGAGCGTTCTGCCCAAAGCTTCATCGGAACCTACGCTGTCGAGGAAGTTCCGTTGGTAGCTCATGAAATTGCGCATCGTGCCGTCGTCATTCTGCGCGTGAAAAGTAAAGGCCATATAGGTCCTTAATAAGTCGAAACTCGGCTCATCTCGAAACAAACTGTAGTGCTTCGCCGTCACAAGCAACGCTCTGACGTTGTCATCAACGCAATAACCTTCAAATCTGTTCGGAATCGCGTATTTTGCGTGTTGAAGTATTCCAGTGCAATCAGTGAGTGCTTTCACGTGCCGTAACGTAACGGGAGGGAGCAGCGTATCACCTTGGAGCTTTTTGTCTTCTGTTCATATATAGGCTGTTGTTCGGCAGTCATTGAAGAGAGGCCCGTGCACTGCACAGGCCATCGAAGACGCACGGTTGTTACGCGTTACACGGGCCCGTAATGACCATCCATCAAAGCACCGCATCATTGACGCTCAGCGCCAACTTTATATTCTTGCTGGCGTAGTAACGTAAAGCCTCAAGCTTAGTTTTTGGAGTGATCAGCCCTAGACATGCGGCGCACGAAATTGGTCTCTAACTCTCTGTTGCTTGCTGCTGTCGCTCTGATTCTGTGTGCTGCTTTGGCAGTCCCAGCGAGCGCGGCAACCCTGACTGTCGGTGCTGGAGGGCAGTTCAAAACCATTCAACAAGCAGTGGATGCTGCGAAACCAGGCGACACGGTGCTCGTCGCAGCCGGCACCTACACGGAAAACATTGTGGTGAACAAATCTCTAACGATCGCCGCTGCCGATCGAACCGCGCGGCCCACCGTTAAAGCAGCCGACTCGGGTAAAGACGTCTTCTTGTTGACGAGTTCAGGCGTCCATATTGATGGCTTGGCGCTTGTCGGTGGCGCCTCTGGCGTGGAGATTCAACAAACGTCAAACTGTGTAGTCACGAACTGCACTGTGAACGGCAACGTGTTTGGGGTGTACTTGGTTGGCGCTACGGCTAATGAGGTGAGCGCTAATAATCTGAATAGCAACGGTTTTGGCATTTATTTGGACGAGTCAGCGGGGAATAAACTGTCGAGCAATAGCGCCTTGCATGAGACAGGCGGCGGCGGGAATGCGACGTATAGCGATGGGATCTACCTCTTTTATAGTAATTCAAACCATGTCACACAGAACAATCTCAGCGCTAATCACGTCTACGGAATTTCCCTATTCCATTCGTCTGGCAACGACATCTCAAATAACACCATAAGCGCGGACGAGCTGATTGGCGTCCGCCTCGGCGACGCATCCAACAATAACACACTTAGCTTCAACACGATCGGCGGCAATGGCCAGCTTGGGATTTTAATCCTCAATGCACAGGGCAATCAGATCTATCTAAACAACTTCGTGAATCAACCGGTTGCGATAAGTGATGCATCGGCCGCGATTCCGAACTCGCCGGAAAAGCTAGCCTATACGTACGGCGGCATCAACCGAACGGGTTATATGAGTAATTACTACTCGGATTACAAAGGCAACGACTCTAACGGCACCGGGATCGGAAGCACGCCCACATCCTATGGCGACAAGTATCCACTGGTGCAGCCAGTTGCGAGCTACGGAACCATCATGCCTGCAAGCGCCGTTACGGCCACAACTTCATCCTCTTTGTCGAACAGCCAGAATGCGAGCAGGATTGCGACTTCCAACCAAAGTAGTACTGGAACAGGACTTCCAGGATTTGAAACACCGTATGCGGTGGCCGGGCTTCTAATAGCTGCACTCGTGGTTCTTCTCAAACGCCGCAGATAGCGTGCACGTAATTCAGGAAACGTTTTTTGACGGCACGCTTTTTAGGGCGCGTTGCTAAACAGGAGGTAGTAAGTGCCTCGCTCGAGTTGGTGACGAGGCTCCAAAGCTAACGCGCATCATAGACGTACTAAATACCACTAATTAGAACCGTCTGCTAGCGTACTTACGACTGATTAAACAAACAAACCTTTCTTGAGCTTTTTCTACCGATGAAGTGGCTAATGGAGCAAGAAAAGCGATCCCTGTTGGTGGTAACGGGCGTTAAAGCAGGCAAAAGGTTTCGAGCGCGCGCGACAACAAGCCGCAATCGAAACTATGTCAAAAAAACCTAAAATAGATTGATAACAACTTCATCCCCTCCTTTTTTGTCGTCTTCACTATGCACCTCTTAATTGGTCTCTCTTCTTCTTGGACGCATTCCTCTTCTTTTAGGGTGCTGTCTAGCTTTGAAACGTTGCTGCAGCAACGGGCTTCCTTATTGTTCCCACCAGCAACTTGTCTGCGACCGCCCTTACTCTTCCCAGGCCGGAAACCCCTCGCTATCTTTGAGCTGCCCTTGGAGGTAACCCGAAGCTTGTCCTAGGTCCGCAGTAAATTTCAAAGAGAGAGCGGCCTGTCAAGCGCGAGCGTGCAAGCGCGGAGTGATGATAGGTTAGTTCGCCGGCCTGCAATTGTTGCGAAGGCTCGCGTTTTAGCGACGACGCTCCTGATGCCAACTCGACTCTATATACCCCCATCATTCACGGCTCGAAAATTACCTTCAAGGCCAAATATGTCAACACAGCCGCCAGAGCAATGAGGCCTATCCTAACATGGGGGGAGGAGAGTGAGGGCGTCAAAATCCGCAATGGTGTAATCGGAAGTGTTGTCGGTTGGCGGTTAGTGGGCGATGGCGTGGCGCTAGCGCTGGTCGTGGCCGTTCCTGTTTGCGTCGACGGGGTTGGGCTTGCAGGGTTTGCAGAAGTGCCACGGGCCACGACGACGAGGACGCTCACGAATACCAGCACGACGCATATTATCGCGACTTTGCGTATCATGCAGTTGACCTCTTAGCTCACTCACGCTCCAGACAGGCAAAGACACAGACTAAAAAGGAGTGCCGCCGCTTAAGCATTCTCCTTTCTTTTTCGATTGGTTCAGCGCGGTTCAACATCGATCTCGTGCGCTAGAAAGATTAATCGCATTGTGTAACCGTGCCTACCTAGCCGGGCGTATCCAAGCGTCTAGGACTCTTATTCTTTCTCCCTTTGTGCAATCAATTAGCCGCACTAGTGCGAGTTTCAAAATCTCTCTGAACGGATCAGTCGAACGGAAAGCGTTATTGAACGCGCTAAAAGATCTAGTCGTGTGAGGAAAAGGTGCAGGCGGTGCTGAGTAAGGACTCGCTGCTTTTTCATAAGTGAGAAATAACCCGCTCAGGTCAGTTTTAGCGTTGTTTTTCGATGCTGTTTACGTGGCCACTCGCCAAGCTTTTTTTGCAGACGAAAAAAGAAGGACTTAGTGAGCTCCTAGGCTGAAATAAGTATAGCTGCTGTGCGCTGTCGGATTGAAAACACACAGGTTCCGAGGGGAATTTTATATATTGCTAACAACTTGGATTCCCTGGGGTTTTAAAATGGTTATTGCAGAAAAGAAGCAATTCTAAGAGATGTCATAGACACGTTAGCATCTCTCACCGATGAGCTTGAGAAAACGCCAAGAGGACCAGCGACAAGAACGCATTTGGTTTCAACTCTCATACAGGGGCGTATAGTGTGCCGCAGAGCACGAAAACTTACGATTGAAATGCAAAAGTTTGAGACGCTTGATGAGAGTATTGTAACACTAAAAGATATGCAAGATAGGTCGCGCCCTTGGTTGTGGCCGGCGCATACCCCGTAATATTGCGGAAACAAGGTGAAAGATGCCGCCGAATCAGGCATGGCAAGTGAGGACGTGATACATCAATGAAACGTAAAGGAGTTTGCTACGACGTAGGGCGTGCGATGGGCGGCAACTGGCGTCCTATATTTGACCCGAAAATTGTCCACCGTGAGCTAGAGATAATCAAGAATGACCTGCATTGCACTGCTGTTAGAATCTGCGGTCTAGATATCGATCGGCTGATGAAGGCCAGCAAAGACGCATTGAACCAAGGTTTGGAAGTATGGCTTTCGCCGGAAATGTGGAATAAAAGTCCGGAAAAAACGCTCAATTATATTGTGAAGGCTGCAGCGGCGGCCGAGAAGCTGGCAAAGTCTTCGCCGGAACGGCTGGTGTTGAGCGTGGGTTCCGAATTGACACTCTTTATGCAAGACATCGTGCCGGGCAATACGCTCAGGAAGCGGCTGGATAATCCGTCACTCGGAGAGACCGTCGAGGCCGGCGAACATAACGAGCCGCTCAATGCGTTCTTGGCCAAGGCACACGAGGCCGTGCGGAAAGTATTTCGTGGTCAAGTCACGTATGCGTCGCTGCCATGGGAGACGGTTGATTGGGGCCTGTTCGACTTCGCGGGCGTGAATCATTACCGGGAAGCGCGCATTAAAGACCAGTATGTCGAAATGCTCAAGCCGTTTTTCGCTTGTGGGAAGCCGGTCATCATCACAGAGTTCGGTAACGGCACATGTCAAAGCGTCGAGACCTCAGGCGCCATGGGATTGGGAATTGTCGACTTTAAAACGCTGTTCCTGCACCACATACCATTGTTGGGTCGGTTTGTGCGGCCGCGGCTAAAGGGTGAATACGTGCGCGACGAAGCTTTTCAGGCGCGCGAACTCATTGAGACTCTCGGCATACTTGATGCTGCAGGCGTCGATGGCGCTTTTGTGTTCACCTTTCTTACGCCAATTTTTCCGTATGATGACAACCCCCGCTATGACCTCGACATGGGCAGCTCCAGTTTAGTCAAAAGCTATGACGGCAAGCACGGCACCACCTATCCTGACATGCCGTGGGAACCAAAAGAGTCGTTCAAGGCTGTGGCCGAGTACTTCGCCAAACAATAGGCCTATCCGCGATTCTGACGGTTGAATACATACCTCGGCTATCACGGTACCATCCAGCTAAATTGCATAAAAAACGTAATCACACTTTTTCGATTTAGAAAGAATGACGCGATAAAAATAACGAACGGAAAGGGAAGCAAGGATTGAAGAGTGAGTGTTGCTTATTTATTGGTCATTTATCAGGCAACTTAGTCAATTGATAGGCAATTCCCTTCCCTGCTTTTCTAGTCCTGGTAAACAGCCTTTGTTCACGAGCTCGGCTCGTTCTATGTCGACGTCATACGCCACATCCGATATCGCCTGCACGAGCTGCTTAGGGGCTATCCTCTTTGGATCATACGTCACCGTTGCGCGCCCTAACGCAAAGTTGATGTTCGCACTCGTGACGCCCTCTAGTCCGAGAGTTGCTTCTCAATCACAAGCGCGCACATCGTGCAGGTCATGCCACGTACTTTGAAAGTAATCGTGGTCTCAGCCATGACTAATCGTGTATTATAGGTAAAACGCAAGACGATGTGAAATTATTGCCACAGCCTATACCAAAATCTCGTTTAACGAACACTATAAGCGACTTACTGCTCGTGATGGTGCTCTCCCTCGCTCGGGTGCAGGTGCTCGTGCAGCAGCTCGCCGTGCCAGTGCATGTGCTCGTGAATAAGGTTCGCAGACAACAATAGTTCGTGATCGTTCATGACCTCAGTGCTGCTGCAGTCCGCTCTGATGGTGTGGTCCTCGCCGAAGACAATGGACCTCGTACTTATCTGTTCGACGATGTTCATATCGTGGGTGGCCGTGATGATCGTTTTTCCCGCTTTTGCCAGATCCTGGAGGAGTTCAGTCAGCCATAATTGCGTGCGTGGGTCCAGCCCTCCAGTAGGCTCATCCAACAACAAGACGTCGGGGTTAATGGAGAGTATCGAGGCGATGCAAACCTTCTTTCTCTCGCCGCCGCTCAAGGTATGTGGTGCTCGATCCCTTAAGTTAGAGAGGGCCAGCATCGTTATTACCTCTTCAGTTCGTTTTATAACCTCTTCTCGCGGCAGGCCTAGCTGGAGCGGGCCAAAAGCGATCTCGTCGAAGACGGTAGAAGAGAATAGCTGGACATCCGGGTTCTGGAACACGAAGCCGACCTTTGTTCGGAAATACCGAGCGAATTCGTTGTCTTCGAGCGCGTTGAAACGCTCTTCCGTCACCGGGTTGCCGAACGCATAAACTTCGCCAGACGTCGCGTATATCAGCGCATCCAATATTAAGAGAAGCGTTGATTTNNTCTGCATAATAGGGCCTTCTTTGTAACTTCAGATGCTGATGATACTACGGGAGATGAGCGCCAGGATCACGCAGCACGCGAGGACGGTTACGATCGCCACGTAATCCCGGTGGTGCATGACATTGTCGTGCATGAGTTTCACGTCGCCATTAAAGCCCCGAGAGATCATAGCTTCGTGTACCTTGTCACTCATGTCCAGCGATTTCACGAGCATGTAACCAACACGTCCGCCTACCCACCTTTGCTCTTCCCGCAGGGGCAGGCTTACGATCTGTCGGCTCCTTCTGGCCGTAAAAAGATCCGCTATTGTGTCCAAGAGCAGGAAGATATACCTGTAGCACATGCTGATCGTGAGAACGTACACCTTGGGCACGTAAAGCGTTCGCATCGATTTGAAAAGCAAATCCCGCTGAGTTGTGAGAAACAGTAGTATTGCGAGTGATACGCACGCAGCAACGCGCAGGATGAACGTAACAACGTAGGTAGTGCCTTGCCGGGTGATGTATATAGAGCTAGGCAGCGCGATTGGTCCCAAGTGGCTGCCGTTGCCCAGAGTGGCAATCGGGACCAAAACGTCGCCTGCTAGAAAAACATTGAAGAGTATCGGTATCACGATAACGCCGGCAAAAATAGGAATGAAGACCCACACGCGTTTGACAAACCAAAGCACCTCTATCTTGCTGAAATAGGCGAGCACCAAAGTCAAGAGATAGATGACGAGTAGCACCCAGGGGCTTGTCATGAAGGTCACGCCGACAACGAGCACGAACATCGAGATCAATTTTACGCGGGGATCCAGGCTTTGCAATAGCCCTTTACGTTTTGCAAAGGCTTCGGAGATGAGACTCTCTTGGAAGAAACCGAGAACGCCATCAACCGTTTTCTTCGCAAAGCCCTTTTTCTTAGCTTCACTTGCGGCGCCGTGATATGACCCTGCCTCAGTCTGGTTCATCCAGTCGGGTATCATGGGAGTTGTCGATAGTTGGTGCCTGGCGCTATGGCGTTAAGCTTGACATATTTGACGCCCTTGAGTGCCATCACGGTTTCAGCGACGTGTCTGATAGCATCACCTTCACCGTGCAAAACGATTATCTCCAAACAATTCTCGTGGTCTAAATGCACGTGCACGGAAGACGTGATCAGCCCTATGTGGCGGTGCTGTATCTCAGTCAGGTCATCAGTCAGCCCTCGCTGGTCGTGCTCGTAAACAAGCGAGATGACGCCTACCCGTTCGCCCTGGACCTCATTCATCCACTCGTAATTCACAATGTAATTCCTTATGGAATCTCGCAATGCCTCTGAGCGAGACGAGTAGCCGCGCTTCTCGATAATCTCGTCGAATCGATTCAAGAGATCGCTAGGTAAAGACACGCATGTACGCTCCAATTGTTTGCCCATTTTATTCACTGCTTGATGTGTACCACTTCTTTTAGAAAAGTATTACTTCTAGCCACAAAAGTCACACAAAAAAGATGAGAATAATGAATAGGCTTTTGACTATTCATTATTGGTTCATTGTTCTAGGCCGTGTCTTCCTTACCTTTTGCTAACTGTCTTCCGATCAGGTAAAATAATCCTCCAAGGAGACATACCCCTATGACTGCCGCTGCGTAGTATCCCAAGCTCTGGCCAAGGAAGGAACTCGCCCAGTCGGTACCGTAATCCGGTATTGGAGCATTGTACAAACCTTGCAGATTGGCGTAACCGGCTGGGACGTACCCGATCAGCGACTGTAGCTCATCGACGCTCCACTCACCGTATGCAGTGCCGCTTGCGATTATGCCGAGGGGCACCAGGGCGACGAGTATTCCCAACCAAATCAGCAAATTTCTTAAAACCTTTTCCATGACGTNNGTAATAATCACTTCGACAATGCTGAAGAAGAACGCGTGCCCGAACACCATTGCCGGCACAGTTACGTCGAGCCCATACGGCATGTACAGTGGCACGCCGGTGGATGAGACATTAATTATAGGCTGGATGCCCATCTCAAAGCCAGCGCAGGCCGCAGCTAATGTCAAGCCTAGCCACGCACCAACTGCCGAGCCAATGATTCTCCGACGGTCGGTGATCTTCGTCTTTCCGGCGATGAACTTGTAGGTATAGAA
>PMIN01000022.1 GCA_003158275.1 Methanobacteriota archaeon | reverse complement strand
GCTTTCTTCGCCAAATTTGATTGACGGGCGATATTGAAGCGTTTCAAGTCAAAAAAATCTCTCCGAGGGGTATAGCAGTTACATATGTTGTGTTTGTGCCTGTAGGCCGCGTAAAGCGACCAGAATCCGCTTAAAAGGTACTTGTCAAATCCCCGGAAACTCACTCTTCTGAACAACAGGCTTGATTTGATTGGGCCTATCGGGGCCCGGTCATCAATCCGACCTAAGTCATAGATGCTATCTTGTTCGATGCCTAATTCTCGAATGACTTCCGGGTCGACATTCGCTGCCGCGATTCGCGCGTCAACTGCCTTCGCTATCGTCGCCACTACTTTCTCTCCGCCACCTAGCACGTCGAGTGAGTCGTGAAAGATTAGGAGTTGCAAATCTGAGTTCATCGGTATTTCGGAATTCTTGTTCCTGACCTTGGAGCGGTGACAACTTGAGGTGTTTTGTGCGGCCGGTCTTGATAGTCATCATTTCGCAGCCCGCTCTATCGGTGGATTAAGCTCAATGCACTAAAACAGACTGAGAGCATCAGCTCGTGGTCTGTCAGGAGAGAGTAGACCTGTCGTAAGGTAAATATGTTAGCATTGCGCCTGAGCCCTGCCTGGCAATAACTTTAGCCGCAGTAATCTTCTCTTCGCTTAGCCGATCGGAGCGTATGACGCCGACATAGACTTGAGAAGAAGCAGCACTATTGGGGGGCGGGCACAATGTTCCGATTACGGGACTTTAGTTTGCATTCGAGAGGTAAAGGGCCGAACTCCCTCACTTGTTCCCCCTTAGGTTCTCTGCCTTTCTGCCACTTCTTGGCAAGCCGCTAGCAATTCAGCACCGGCCTTTGTCCATGAGAATTTCTGTGCTTGTGCTATGCTTTTTCGGCTCATTTCCCTTTTTAATTCGTCGTCGTCGAGCACAGTGCGTATCGCGCGTGCGAGCGCTTCGACGTCATACGGATCGACGAGAAGGCCTGCTTCACCGACCACTTCTGGTAATGAGGAGACGTTCGAGGCAATGACCGGACACCCACACGCCATCGCTTCAAGTACGGGGAGTCCAAACCCCTCGTAGAGCGACGGGTAAACGAAGACGTCTACCTCCTCGTAGAGCGACAGTACCTCGGAGTCGGTCAAGTAGCCGGCTAGTGTTATGTTTAACCCCTCATTGCGGCTTCGCATGTCGCGCAGGGTCGATTCGAATTCGGGGATATCTTTTCGTAGATAACCCACGATTATCAGTTCTGCGTCGCTGCTTGGGTTATCTCTATGAACGAGTTCAAACGCTTCTATTAATCGCAGATGGTTTTTGCGGGGGGAGACGTCAGAAACCACTAAGATCTTTTTGCTGCCGAAGCTGACGCGAGGAGTTTTGGGAGTTATAAAGGAACCTAGATAAATTACGGTAATCTTGTCCGCCGGCAAGCTCCAATAACTGGTGGCATCTTTTTTCGTGGACTCAGAGTCAGCCACATATCTTGCGGGGACGTCGGAGAACTGGTTCTTCCACATGTCGTAAAGCCTTTTTGTCCTTGCTGAATCCACGTTATCTTCGGGACATACATAGATGGTAAAGTCGTGCAAAATCTGAATCCAATTTGACTTTGGCAAAACGCCGTACTTAATCAGAAGCGCGAATAGGCGTAGTGGTTGCAAAGGATCGAAGACGGCCCAGGGCTCGGCGAAAAGAAGGAAGACATCGCTGTGCTTATATAGCTTAATGGTTCTCAACAGAGCCCACGGAAGCAGGAATGAGCGTGCCGTGAACAGAGAGACTTTTTTCTCTCTCAAAAGAGAGGGGCTTACAAAATCTAGGCCTTTGTGGGCTATAATCGAAACTGACTCTACACTATTTGCCTCGCAGAGCTTTGAGATCAACTCCTCTGCGGCCCTCGGAATCCCATCTTTGTATTTTGGAAAAGGTGCTACAGCGGTAATCTTCATGGATTCACAGCGGTTTTGTACAGCCCGTTTACGCCGTAAGTGTTGAGAATTGGTATCTAAAAGCTTTACTGTCCGCAGAATAAGAGGAGTCGATGCAGATCCACGTGCTACGACTCTCTCGCAGTACTGACAAAACCTGATTGCACATACCAATCATATCAAGACGCAGATGGACACGAATCGAACTTCACGTGGCCCGCAAGAGAATATGGCTACGAAACCGACGGCCCTCGTGTTTCTTGAGCACGAGTTCTAAAGTGCGATAATACCCTTGAGGTTGCACAATGAGGGGTGCGATAATGCGCAACGCGTCTCTATCCATAGCTAGTTTCTTTAAGAGCAGGGGCGGGGCTTTCGATCGTGGTACTCCCATAAAGTGCGTGTGTCGTCGGTACTGGAATTCATGGCCCGTTCTCATGAGTTGGCCTGCCTCGCTGTTTCCCCCTTAAGCGGTTGTTGAGTAAGTGACAAACCAGTAGGACCCCCCGCACTGCTGCGTGTCGACAGTTTTTGTCTCAACTGTCACTGTCTCGCGTAATCGTTTTTGTCTCGTATGTCGACTAATCTAAGGGTTGCAAATTTAGCAGAGCATGTTTCACTGGCACTTATAAACCTGATGACATGTAAGCTACCGCATCCAATCGATAACTACGTGTTTGGAGCTGAGATACTTACGACGAGAGTGAAGGAAGCTCAAAAAGATAAGAACACCCCGTGCCAAGAGGTAATGGGCGGCAATCTGCACGCTCACTCGATGGACGCAACCTGGTATACGAGCGAATAAAATGAGCACTGCACGGACAATAGCAAAAAGCTCCATTCTTTTGCTTATTGGGCAGATCGTTAGTTTGGGTATT
>PMIN01000214.1 GCA_003158275.1 Methanobacteriota archaeon | reverse complement strand
CGTCAACCAGCGCACCGATACTGAGCAACATCAAATCCGTACCCTTTGTCAAAACGCTGAGCGCGATATCGCGCGCTGCCGGGATTGAGGCGCATTCCACGACGAGGTCCGCTTGGTCGATGATGTCGAACAGCGAGACGACGGCCGATGCCGAAGGGGTCGCATCTGCCAGATGCTGAGCGCGATCAGGGTGCCTGTCCATCAGGAGGAGTTTGCTCCGGGAACCATCAGCCCCCAGCGCACGACAGATTTCAGTTCCTATCACGCCACATCCAATAATTCCGATGATCATCTTGAAATCCTTTAAGATAGTTAAGATAGAAAAGCGTATGTGGTGATCGTTTGAATTCACGCGACATTGAGAGGTTTCTGGCTGAGGATGAAGGATTCGGCGACATAACGACCGCTCTCCTACCCGACGTCGAGGGGTCTGCAAACATTATCGCACGCGAAGACGGAGTCGTAGCAGGCTTATCAGAGGCACAAAGCATTTTCGCGTACTACAACCTCGTAACCGCCCCGCTGTGCTGCGACGGAGACGTCATAAAAAAGGATGATACCATTTTACGCGTGATAGGAGCAGTTAGGGATATTCTTGTCACCGAACGCGTCGCGCTCAACTTCCTGTGCCATATGAGTGGCATTGCCACGATCACGCGCCGCTGCACGGAAGCCGCTGGCACGGTGACGGTTGCCGCGACCCGGAAGACCACGCCGGGCTTTAGACGTTACGAAAAAAAGGCGGTCGCGATCGGAGGAGGAGACCCACACCGCTACTCCCTCTCAGAGGCCTATCTCTTCAAGGATAACCATCTGAAAGTAATCTCTGCAGAAGACGCCCTGCGGCAAAAGACGTTCTTCACAAAGAAAGTGGAGATCGAGGTCGAATCCGTTGACGAGTGCGTTAAGGCAGCCGAGCTTGGAGCAGACATCATCATGTTCGACAACATGGCCGTCGAACAGATCACCGCGGCCGTTAGCAAGTTGAAGGCACTCAACCTGCGCGGCAACGTGCTGCTCGAAGCATCGGGCGGCATGAGGCCCGAAAACGTCAGGAAATACGCTGCGACCGGCGTCGACGTGCTCTCGCTGGGATACCTGACTCACTCGTCGCGGTGGCTCGATTTCAGCCTTGAACTTGAGGCACCGGATTAGACGAGCGAGGTCGCGATAAGACTCACCGATCCTGCCAAAAGGTCGACCTCTTCAGCCGTATTATACGCCCCGAACGACGCCCGCACGGTTCCGTTGATGCCAAGAGACAGTAAGGCCGGCATAGCGCAGTGGTAGCCGCTCCTCGTGCAGATCCTGCTTGTCTCGTCGAGGATCATCGAAACGTCGTGCGGGTTCAGCTCTGCAACATTGAAGGGAACCACCGCCGCACGGTCTTTTGGTCCATAGACCGTCACGTTATCGATTTCTGCCAGTTTTTTCGCAGCGATTCTCGCCAGCATCTCGACGTGCTTTTTGACGTTTGCAACGCCCAGCGCGCTCACGTATTCCACGGATCGCCCGAGGCCGATGACCCCCGGTATGTTCGGAGTACCCGCTTCAAAACGGGCCGGCGGTTCGAGCAGTTCATATTCGCAGCCGCGCACCCATTCGACCGCGCCGCCACCGAGCACAGTTGGACGCAGCTCCTCNNGCAGACTGAGCTGCGTCTATCAACACTGGCACATCGTTTTTACGCGCAATCTTGACGATACGGCTTATGTCTTGGACAGAGCCAAAGACGTTTGACACATGAGAAAGCGCGATCAGCTTAGTTCTGTCAGTAATTGCTCTTTCAATCTTGGAAGGATCAACGATGCCTTCCTGATTCGCTTCAATTAGGTCGAGCACGACGCCTCGCGCACGGAGAGCGACCCACGGCAGGTAGTTCGAGTGATGTTCAATCATTGACGTGATGATGTGGTCTCCGGGCGTCCAATCCTGACCGTGGGCGACGATGTTGATGCTCTCCGTCGTGTTTTTGGTGAAGATAACGTTGCCGGGCTCACTTGTGAAAAAATCAGCTACCGTCTCGCGTGCGGCTTCGTAGTGTTCAGTCGTCTGCTGGGCTAGGCGGTGCGCTCCTCTTCCGTAGTTGCCAGCATAGCGAAAGAAATACTCGTTCATCGCCTCGACGGCGGGTTTCGGCGTCTGGCTGGTTGAAGCGTTATCGAGATACACGACGTGCTCGAGAACTGGGAAATCCTTCCGTATCGCATGAACGTCATACATTGAAAGCAAATAAGGGGGTGAGCCGAATAGCTTTTACGGTTGCGACGGTAGCAGAGGTCGGTAGCGCAATCGGCCTTTTTTGCTGAAACGCCCCGCGTGGCGGTTAAGCGACAGCCTCAAGTTACGAAGCACCCACTATGCACCTGATGCACAGGAATCCGGCGCTCACCGTTGACGCAGTGATCGTGAAAAACAAGAAAATCTTGTTGATAAAACGAAAGCAAGAGCCGTATCGAGGACAATACGCACTTCCTGGCGGCTTTGTGGAGTACGGCGAAACCGTTGAGGCAGCCTTGCAGCGCGAAGTCCTCGAGGAAACTGGACTCGTTGTGAAGATAAAATCACTCGTAGACGTTTATTCCGACCCTGATCGCGATCCTCGCGGACATGTCGTCTCAGTCGCGTTTGCGGCGGATATCGTGGGAGGTACGCTAACAGCCGGCTCTGATGCAAGTGACGCGATGCTTTGGGATATCGCCGACCTGCCGCCGCTGGCATTTGATCACGCACAGATCATCAGCGATTCGCTTGTTCGTCGCTAAAGTCCTACGCCTTGCTTTATAAGCGGCGCGACGGTTATGCTACTCTCTGCTTTTTCGATAGTGTCGGTCGCTATGATGCTGTCGACCCCTGCGCGATATAAGCGAAGCCGCGCATTCAGAGAGAGAACAGGGTGAATGCACGCAACGTGCACCTGTCGCGCCCCTTGTCCTCGCAGAAGCTTGATCGCTTCGGCCATCGTACCGCCGGTTGATATCATGTCGTCTACGATGACCAAGTCGCGTTCGTCGACGTCCACCGTCTTTGGTTGTATCTCAACGAATTCAGATGTCACCCGCTTCTTAACCAGCACGTCGAACTCGCAGCCCATGGCGTGAGCAACGTCGCGTACTAAAGCGGTGGCGCCTTCATCAGGAGCGATGAGCAAGGGTGACGGAAACTCCATGCTCTTCAAGTACGTGCCAACGAGGCCTGCAGCGGACAGGTTCGCCGCCTTTTTGCCACTTCTGAGCTGAAAATGGTCAAGTGAGGCAGGGTCGTGGATGTTGACAACGTAAACTTCGTCAGCGTCGATCGTCCGCGCGATGGCACGAGCGCTGACCGGTTCGCCGAGCTTGAATCGCTTATCTTGCCGCGCATAGCCAAAATAAGGAATTGCTACCCTCAGGTAGCCGTCAGAGGCGGCGTCGATAAGCTGTAGAAGGTAAACGATATCGTCATTCGTTGTCGTGCTCTGCACGATGAGCGTGTCGCCGTCGAGTTCCTCTACGATGCGCAAATACAGTTCACCGTCAGGAAACTGCTTGAATTCAATAATGGCGAGTGCACACCCGATTTCGCGTGCAACCCGCGAACCGAGCAGTTGAGAAGCTGGACCTCCTAAAACTTTCATGTTGCCTCCTTGAATGCGTATTCTTCTTAGAACCGAACATAGATAAGTCACTATCTTTTGACCGCGTGAGCACTTTCACCTCGCTACGAAGACGCGTGGCGCAGGCTCCTCTCGCATCTGCCGCTACTACGAAAACATTGAGNNCGAACTTTCGCAGACGGACATGCTAAGCCTGTGCGCTAATCGGACCACACACGGCGCACTGAAGGCGTGCACAGCGTATGGCCTCACGACTGCACGACGACGGTGTTTGCGATGCGATCGCCGAGGCGCTGCTTATACTCAGATGCCCAGATAAGTGCCGCTCCGAGCAGATACGGAGCGATGAACGGAATCAGATCGATGATGCGCAAAATCGTCCGCACAGCAGCCTCACCATAAGTGATCGGAGAATGGTCCTCTTTTTTTACGACCTTGATCTTCACGAGCATCTTACCAACTGTTTGTCCGTTTCGTCCCTCGAGCAGCGTGAAATAAAGGAATGCAATGATGACGTCGATCAAGATGAGCGCGCCAAAGAACGGGCTGATTGAGACCTGTGCTGTTGACGCATTAATGGTGATGGTACCAGCGCCTGAAAAGCCCAGTATCAAAAAAATGATAGCAAGTATGATTACATCGACGAGTTGTGCGACAAAGCGGATAGCAACTCCGTGCAACACCGGCGAGGCCGCGTAATGCGCCCGTGTTTCGGTTGCCGCCCGGGGTGCATATGCGGAGGCGCCCTCTGTAGGTTGACCGGTGCGTGGTGCTCGGCCGGTGAATGCTGCCCCACACGCCGCGCAGTATTGTGCGCCATGGGCTGCTGGAGTGCCGCATTGTGTACATTTTTCTTCGTTCACGCGTTTCACCTCCTTTGCATTTATTACGCCATAAGGAGAGCATTCCCTTTAATCTTTCTTGCGATTTGCTCTGCTAGTGTGCGTGCTCCGGTTTCATTTTGGCGTGGCACGATAATCGGCCGCACCCAGCATTGCAGAATCGCAATGCGCTGTTCTCGTTTCAAATCGTTTCACTTGAAGCGGCTGCGGGGTCGCGCTTCCAGGCTCAGAGCGACAGCTATGAGCGAAGTTAGCCGCTTAGTGGTGACAAAAAAAGAAAAAGGGGCTTGCGCCCCTATGACGCTTTCAGTACGACGGTGTGTGCGACGCGATCGCCGAGGCGCTGTTTCTTGTCTGAGGTCCAAATGAGGATTGCGCCGAGCAGGTAGGGGACGACGTACGGGATAGCATCGATCAACAAAAGAATCGTACGCACAAACGCCGCTCCGTAAGTGATCGGTGAGCTGTCTGCCTCACTGACCACTTTTATCTTGACTACCATCATACCGACCGATTGCCCATAACGCCCTAAGAGGAGCGTAAAGTAGAGCAGGTCGATCACAATGCCCAAAACGATAGCTGCGTAGCTCACAGCGACAAGCGAAATTGCGCTAGTGATAATCCCTAAAATAATGGCATCAATGAGTAACGCTACAAACCGGATGGCGACGCCCTGATAAGGCATTTCAACGCCTGGTGCTGAGTAAGGCGCTTGCGCCCGTGGTGCTGTGTACACAGCAGCAGGTTCCGCGGCAGCTGGGCCTTGGACTGGTTGTGTAACGGCAGCTAGTGGTGCGCCACAGCTTTCGCAGTATNNNCATTGAGCACATTTGTCTTCGTCCACGTGTTTCACCTCCTTTTTTTTAAATCATAGAGGAGCATCCCTTTTTAATCTTTTCTTGTGAGTGCGGCAAACTGCTAGATCTTACGGGTGTTCTCGGATGGGCGAATGACCGGGGCTAGATTCGCGCTCAAGCGCCAAGAACCAGTCCGTATTACAAAACTTCTCAATCGCTCATAACTAAGCCAAAACGCTCTTCATGGGAGCAGATGTTGTCCAATTTAGGCAGCAAGTGACTAGGAAAGACACACTCTACACGCGCTAGTAATGTGAAATGGGGCATGAGGCCCGTTTATGCTTTGACTACAACGGTACGCGCGACACGATCGCCGAGGCGCTGTTTCTTGTCTGAGGACCAAATGAGGGTTGCGCCCAGCAGATAGGGGATTATGTATGGGATCAGATCAAGAAACCGCAGGATCGTTCGGACCGCAGCTTCGGAATAGTCGATCTGTGCGCCGTCTGCTTCTCGTACGACTTTGATCTTGACGGCCATTTTCCCGACAGTCTGTCCGTAGTGGCCCTCGAGCAACGTGAAGTACAGAACAAAGACCGCGAGCGAAACAAGTCCGCCGACGGCACTGGCCGGTGAAACAGTGACTGTTCCTGAAGGGCTGTTCGTAATGACAGCGAGCGCGTTGAACGAAATGGACAATATACCTCCGATGATCGCTATAATTATGGTATCGATAAGAATCGCGACAAAGCGAATGGCGACGCCTTGGTAGGGCGGTGCGACGTGCGGCACGTAAGTACGAGGTGCTTGATACCCGGATGCCGGAGCAAACGTGGGCTGCACCGCTTGAGCCGGTTGGGTCCCGAGTGGTGCGCCACAGCTCTCACAGTATTTAGCGCCCGGTGACGCGGGAGTTCCGCAGCGTGCACATTGATTTTCGTTCAATCAGTTCACCTCCTTTCTTAAGCCATAGGAAACCCCCCCTTTTAATCTTTTCTTGCGATTCTACGCTACCGCTTTTTGAGTGGCCTCGTTCGCTACGAGCGATAGAACGATAAGTACTGTCAGCCAACGCGCATTGCACCCGCAACTTTGAGGGCGTTTCCCGTTCGCAGAACCAAAAATGAGGGACTCTGAAGACGGCAGACTAATAGAAGCTAGACGGCCAGCCACGTATGTTCCGCGAAACGTGATGCCGCACGAGCACAAAAAAGGACTCACGCCGATCACTCGCTAACTACAACGGTATGCGCGACGCGATCGCCAAGGCGCTGTTTCTTATCGGACGTCCAGATAAAAATTGCCCCCACGAGATAATCGAACAAACCGTCGATGATGCGGAGGACGGTGCGCACAGCTGCTTCTCCGTAGTCGATCGGTGCGCCGTCAGCTTCTCGCACGACCTTGATGCTGAGTGCCATCTTGCCGACCGTTTGCCCATAGCGCCCCTCAAGGAGCGTAAAATAGAGGAACCAAACGACTAATCCTACAACAGTTAGTGCCACAATAGGCCCGGATGAAATCGCTGACACGTTTCCGTTCGCGACGTTGACAGCAATAGTCGCAACGAGGAATGGGATGGTTAATATGCCAACAATAACTACGATAATGATGGCATCAATGATTGTCGCGACAAAGCGAATGGCAACGCCTATATAGGGCGTAGGAGTGCCCGTGTAGTACGCAGGCGCTTGATAAGTCGGCGCAGGCTGCGTTGCAGAAAGGACCTGTTGGAGGGGGCGCGTCCTTTGACCGGTCAGCGTCGCGCCGCAGGCCGCGCAGAATTGGGCACCTGGCGACGCTGGAGTGCCGCATTGTGCACATTTTTCTTCGTCCACGTGTTTCACCTTTTTTAAGAGTGTGCTGCTTTTAGTATTTCAAGCCTTCTCGCTTGCAGGATCCGAAAAGCGCGTCTGTGCGCCTCTTCGGCGTTGTTAAGTAGATAAACCAGGGGGGGGCCTTTCCTGAACGTCAGCCATTTTTGGTTTGAGACGGTCGCGGCCTTCACGTGGTGCGGGAAGTCTCCACCCACTGTGAAGCACGTTGACTTGACCAAAACTTGACCAAAACTTGACCAAAACTTGACCAAAACTTGACCAAAACTTGATGACTATCTTATGCGGGTAATCGAACTTGCTTGATAGGCGTAAGAGCGTGTCTCGCTCGGCAACGTCAACTGCGCCTTAAATTAATTCTCTATTCCTATTTTATGACTTAAAATATATCTTTAAGTTCAGCAGTGGCGTGCGGTTCCGTCTCGAATCACATGGAATCAACGCTTCATCATTGCGGCCGGGACGATCCTAGTATTTGTCTGCCTACCCTCACGCGCGATTGGTCGTAGTCTCATATTGGACATGCTCACGATTCGTAGCGTGCCGGCTATTTTAAAGCGGCTCTTTCCGCTCCATGAAACAGCAGCTGGCGGGATGTGAAGCAGATTTGCCGGGCACTTCAACGGTCCGCAAATCAAGGATCCTAAAATTCGAATCGAAAAGCGCGCGCAGCTCGCCTTCGGATGAGAGATACAACACGGTGCCTAGCGGTGTCCTTCGATACTTTCCTACGCCGCCAAACGCGAGATCTCTCTCGCTGAAGCACAGTGAAAGATACTTCCCTTTTGGATTAAGGAGCCGATGCACGTTTGCTACGTGCCGCTGGCGCTGCTCAGGAAAAATGTGATGCAACAGCCCCCAATCATAGGCGAAATCAAACGTTCCCGTGACGTTTTCCAAATCGCCGAGCACATCGGCAGCGAGAAACGTGCACTCGACCGCTTTTTCCGTCGTCTTTTGGTAAATCTCGTCAATCTCGATGTACTTCACGGGATCAAAGGTCCGCGTTCAGTGCCTTACCTAGCCGGCGTGAGGCGTGCGCCGACGCGGCGCAAGCGAAGTTACCCGAATTTTGGTGCGAAACGCTTCCCGTTGTCGCCGGGATATAGCTCCGTATGGCGAAAGCGATTTTCCCATATCTCCAGAGGTATCGAAGCAAAGGCCTGACAGACGCGAGGGCTGATGTAGTTCTTGCAACTTAGACACAGGGGAACGTTCTTTTGTTTCACTTCGCCTCACACGGCGGACAACGGTCTGACCACGACGCCAGTTTACACGGCCTCAGGCCTTACCACGTGTTGCCGATATAGCTCTTCGAGCTCGGGCAGCTCCTCCACAGGCGTCGGGATCACTTTCACATCGTTTTCCATCACCTTCCGCGCAAGGTCCCGAAAAATCACCGCTTCCTCTGACTGAGGAGCGTGTTCAACCACAGCGCGCCCTTCGAGTTCGCACGCTTGAATGACGGAGCTGCGCGGAACAAATTCCACGAACGCGCTGCCCAAACGCTGAGCAAACGCGGGAACCACGGCCCGCTCCAGCGCCTCATCACCGTTGCTGTTGCAAATGATTCCGGACAGCCCTGCATCGCCGCGGCGCGCAAGACGTTGTACCGCCCGCGCGATGTTATTCGCCGCGTAGATGCTCATAAAGCCTCCGGAACAGACGAGATAGATCTCACTCGCAAACCCTTCGCGGATGGGCATCGCAAACCCGCCGCACACGACGTCGCCAAGGACGTCGTAGATGGCCACATCAATCGCGTAGGTTTCAAACGCCTTGAGGTCTTTTAGAATTTGGAGCGCCGTGAGAACCCCGCGCCCCGCACAGCCGATTCCGGGCTCCGGACCGCCCGCTTCAACGCAGTAGATGCCGCTAGGCGTCTTGAAGACGATGTCGTCGAGCGAGATGGCGTGTGCGTCCTGTCCGTGGCGCAGCTTGTCTCTGTAGATCTCCAGGACAGCGGGGATGAGGTGCCCTCCCGCGAGTATCCTCGTTGAGTCTCGCTTTGGGTCGCAGCCGACCTGCATGACGCTGACCCCTCGCTCATTGAGGGCCGCTGAGATGTTTGACGCGATGGTACTCTTTCCGATTCCTCCCTTGCCATAGATTGCGATTTGTTTCATTATGATGTCTCCGGTCATACCTATATTACGGGTAGTTTAAGGGGCTAGTAGGAAAAAAGCTGCCAACTACCTTTAATTACGACTCTCGTTTTTCACCTGTGATTTCTTTGCGCTGAACGTAGCGTAGCCCATCTGCACTCGTTATAGTGCAAACGTCAATTGGGCCGCCGCATGTGCGAGGCATTATTGCTAGCTTTTGCACATTGACTGTAGCTCGGATTAGCAGAATCGCAAGGTCAACTGCATCTTGAAGTGGCAACGCATCATAAGGGAATGGTAATTGTAATTCTTCTTTCTGCTCTACAGTCAGATTTTGCTCTATTATTTTTTGGAGATTGCCGTCATACCCGTTTATTAGCCGATATATAATCCCAATATCGCCGCCGTAAGTTATCCCAAAATTATCTCGACTCTGCTCAACCGGTTCTGGGTTATCGGGGATTACAACGAGATAAACGCGTCCGTTTAATTCCTCCTCATTATACCCCCCAATCAAAAATGACATTGGCTCTTGTATCATCCCCTCTGGTGGCGGGGATGGTGGTTCAGCTTGCCACTTTGCCTTAAAGAAATCAGACAGCTCTTTCGCAAAGTCATAAACAGACATCCTTTCTTTAGACAGGTGTTCACTAAGTCGCTCATTGAATTCAGTGAAATATCCATAGGCGGTTCTTTTTCCTATGAAAGCTTGCCCATAGGTAACTACTCCGATGAAGTCGTGTGGCCGTTTGAATGAAAAAAGCTTCGTAGTATTGTCGTAAGCAGCTTGACCGCGTGGCTTTCCTGTTTGCTTGTCTGCCACAGTTACCGTTACTCTGCTTTCTGCGGCTAGAACTAATCCTTCTGGTACTTTTATAACTAGTCCGACTGACATCTCTCATACCTCGGCAAATACAATAAAAGCGAAGAAACTTTTGTTGCACGATAAAGCATGCGAATGAACAAGGATACCGTTTTACCGTGCTTTAATAATTTCTGGCGCAGTTCATTTTCGAACAGATCAATGTCTTTGCGCATTCTTTCCAGCGCGGCCATAACATAGCTTTTGACGAGCTTCGGGTGCAGTGGTCACACGCGCCGTATCGCTTAACGATCATCCGGGGCCGTTGTTACGGAAGCGGGAATATCTGCGCGGTTTTCATTCTCCAGTGCCTACGTCTTGCCGCGTGAAAATATCCGCGACCAACCCCGAGACAAAAAACCGACTTTAGGGGCAGGTAATTGCAACATCTGCAATTCGACTTGCTTCTGCAGGGTCTCCTTATCGGCTTTCAATTCGAACGAGTGGCCCTTCTCAACTTGTAGTGCCTCGTCGAGGCTTGCTTTGTCCTTTTCCAAGAGTTCAACGCGGTGCTGCAGGCCAGTGACAACCACGTTTTTCGATGCTTCCGATTCCCGCAGCTCTTCCGTCAAAGAGCGGTTGCGCTCTCCAGATTCCTTCAGATTAGCATCGAGCTGATGCGTAACACGTTCAAGTTCTTCGAGCGAGTTCTCCAGCTGTTGGATACCCGTGGAACGGTCTGCGTTTATCTGCTGTATTTGCTTCTCACCGTCGGCGCGGATTTGCTGTATCTCAGCATCATGCTCAGCGATAAGTTTCTCAATCTTAGCCTCATATTCGACGCTAACGCGTTGCACTATATTAGTGCTTTCCGCACGCTGATTTTGGACTTGTTTTTCGTATTCTGCACGTTGCTCTCGAATCTCAGCTTCATAGTCAGCCTCTGATCTTCCTTCATAGTGCTGTGCTATGTGTTGCGCGATAAGCGTCGATCGCGCTATATCTTGATGTTCTGCGTCCTGATCGAGCATTTTTGCTATGGAAGTTGGTAACGTGATGTTGAAACGAGCCATTTGAGAAAATCCCCCCTGTGTATCTATAGTGTTTAGAGTTCTTATGATACACTAGTATCTATAAATGATACACTTTTAATGCACCAACTACAAAAGAGTATCGAATATGGTCATAAATCGATGAATACAAAGAAAAGATGCTTCAGTACTTTGTGTATAGATAGTGTATAACGAATCAATTATTAACAAATGATACACAGAACGGATAAGACAAATACATTCAATATACACACAGAGATGTAAAGCTAGCAGGAGCGATGTATTTTAAGTGTATAGAAAATCCAAGCTATACACTAGCCCGCTGGCAAGAGAGCGTTTAGGTTTACCACACCCCACAAGAATGAAAATCGCTAGAATCACCCTATAGATGAGTGATAGCACAGTTCCGGCTGTCGCACCAATCAACGCCACCCCTCCAACAAGAATCTTCTTGACGGTGCTTAATTCTATCATTGTGTCGCCTCCGTGCTTCGTTAATACACGAGTAACGTCCGTCGCGCTTCACAAATGTATTTCGTGTTCTTCAGGATCTTACCCAAATTCGCAAATATGTCATTGAAACTGCTAAATTGCTACTTCTGTAAGCTCGATGCTTCTGACATATTGAATTATAACGCCGTAACGCGAACAACTTCCGACTCGCCGGCCGGACGGCTGGCCTAGCCAAGGGCGTTGAACTGCTTCGCGCAATGCAAAAAAACACTTTCACAGTGTCCGGAAGACTGTTAAATACGATCTGCACAGCATAAGCGTGTCGATGCTTGAGAGCAGAGCCCGCCCTGCGGGCTACCTCGAACCATTCGCGTTTCGGCGGGCTCACGCTCTGTATTGACCAAGCAGTCTTCTATTTGTGACCACGCGCAGTTGGATAACCCCCAATACGTTATGGCTACGTGCGATCGCACCTTTGTTGGTAGGTCGTTCACCAACACCCATAACCTTCGTGCGCACGCGTTTTTGGTAGTTTTACGGCCTCGCGTAACTAAGCCAAATGGGCAAGTCGACTAAACCGCACAACGAGTGGCAAGAAAATTCATTCTAAACGTGTGGCTCTGTCTCTCGGCTGAAACAACAAGCTCCACGATGATCTATGTCCTCGCGGTTCTGATCCACGTAGTTCAGCGCGTACTCGCGTTGTTTAGCGCCGATCGCGCGATAGCCGTTTGCACGCAAACTCTGGGTACTTACGGTCAAACCATTTGCGTATATCTGCCCACACAGCTTCAAGCGTGCACTCGAGCACTGAGCCTCGTCGGAGCATTGCGAGGGCACAAGAATCATCGTTTCGTCCTGGAAATGCGTTCACGTCACGGTGAATGACTTCATTATCTGTCGTGCGTGTGGTAAGTATTTATTATAGTCTCTAGCAAGCGCTTTGTAGGTCAGCGTATATACCCGGGCGTTTTTTATGACCCATGTCTGGTTCACTTTTAGTGTCTCTGCTCGTACCGTGTCGTTAGCGTACTGCACAGGAATCACGCCTCTGTAGACCGTGCGAAATGCTGCATGACCACCCAACGTGCTGCGGTCCTTCGAGAGTACTTTGAGATCTTTGTAAGCGGTTGTTATCGCATCGGCATACTTCTCGATGACCGTATCGAGCGTCGCTTGCGCGGTGAAACTATCGTCAGTGCTTACCGTAACGGCATCGACAGGAGTGCTGTCGGTGAGGTAGATGTAAAGTTTTATAGAGGTGGACTCGGCTTGGTCAGTTCTGTAACGTGCAGGATACGTGATCGTAAATCCGGTCTCACTTTGAAAAACGGTGCTGCTGTCAGAGTTTCCGGCAACTAGTGCAAGAGCCATTAGATGGTACAGATTCGCCAAAACCTTCTTTTCGCGCGTCATTTGGACCTTACCTAAATGAGGTGTCGCACTAAAGATAACGTTTTCTGGCGGCACTCCGCGGCCGGGGTCTCGCCGCAAGTATTCAATTCAAGCTACAAGACTTCGGACAAACGGTTTGGCGATGGCCACATACCGATTAAAAACGCCACGCAGCCGTGGGGTGACTCGACACGCGCAGCGTTCTCGTCTCGTGTGATGCACGTAGCACGCTCGGTGCCGCAGTTCACGGTGCGCGCTATAGTTGTGCGCATCCGTGTTCTCCTCGCGGTCCATGCACGTGATTATTTAGTTGGCAGCGATAAAAAGCTACGCTCCGAGCAGCATCGCGTGCGCCGCTTTGGGTTTTAACGCATTCTTGTTACGCCATTCATTCACAAGTTGCGTGTCTAGGTTTGTGATGTGCGTTGGCGGCGCTTCAATGCTACCCAACCGCAGGACGGGCACTTCTAGGCATAAAGAGGCCGCCAAAGGCACCAACAATGCGCAACATAAGTATAAGTATAAGGATGCTCAAACTGTTGAGCATACTTAACATAAAAAATTGAGCAAACAAACTATGCACGAAAAACAGTATGGTGAAATGGGAACCCATCACGATATGGGTAAGAAGTGGATGATGAAGAAAATGATGTGGGAGCAGCTGGACGATGATGCCAAGAAGCAGTACGTGCTCCGCAAGCTCGACGAGAAGATCATGAAGAA
>PMIN01000086.1:544-6352 GCA_003158275.1 Methanobacteriota archaeon | reverse complement strand
CTCTGCTAGTAGGTGTGTCCATAAACCTGGTCCACATCCTAAATCCAGTACTACATCTCCTGGTTTAAGATTTAACTCATCAACCGTGTTACGCCGTTCCTGCAATTTTGTTTTATGATGGTCGAGAAGCCATTCTATATTGGTTAACTCCAAGCCCGTTTCACCCTTAAAATATTGATTCGTTTCTAACATGAGATATCCCCCTTATTGTTTAGATATACTTGCCACTGTCATCATTTGGAGCATTTTGTTGTTCACTCTTCCTTCTGTCTCCCTCCGTCAAATAGTCGCGCCCAGAAACCAACTTTAGGCGCCGGTAATCGTAGAGTTGCGAGTTCGAGTTGCTTTTGCACCTCTAGACTAAAATAACAAGCATTAACATAAGAAAACCAGTTCTATTTCTGAATGGTATGAAGAAAACCTTCACGACGAAAATATCACTTCAGTCGTCCAATCCCACCTACGCTTATCCTATTGTTCGCTTGCCGCGAACTTTGGAGGATCTTGCATGTGAAACAGTTACCATATATCAGGCAGAACGGGATGGATCGCTTGCTTTTTTTGTTGTGCTTAAATTAGACAATTTCGACAAATTTATAGAAGGGATGGGTCAGGAAGATCAAGAGCGACTAAGGGCCCCAATCGACCAAAAAAAGCCAACAACTAATGGGTCCGGCCGGATTCGAACCGGCGACCTCCGCGATGTCAACGCTCCTTTTCGAAATTTGAGCCCTTGCTGAGCTTCTTTATGTCTGATTGCCAGCTAGTAAAAGAAAGCCAATCGCATGAAGGCAAAGAATCGGAGGAGGATTTGTGCGCGTCTAGTGAGGTGGATTTTAGTGCGTCTTATCGACAAACAGACAGCAAAAATGGCTTATTTTCGGAACTTACCGCCGAACACCACAAGGTAGAGTGCAAAAGGTGCGTGAGAGGGGTCTGGTAAGTCTCGAACTTCAGTTCGGCCCTGATGAATTCGTGAGTTACACGGATTACAGGAAAACGGAGCTTATACGCAAATCTGCTGACTGGATTAACAGGGCTTCGAGGGCACTCTGGCTCTCTACATGCGGAACAATCAGCTCAGCAACGCTAAGCGACTTGCGCGAAAAAACGCTTGCGAAGTACAACTGTGAAGACTCTAAGAGCAAGGTCTTGACGTTTGCGGACTCGTCCTCTTTTTTGGGCATAGCGGCACTTGCGTTCTTAGTGCTTTTGATTTCTTACCCGTTAATTGGTATTCTGTCAATCCTATTAGTCTTAGGATCTCTCGCACTCTGCGTGAGGCGGTATAATAACAAAAAGAAGCTGACGGCTCCGGTCACTCCGTAAGCCGTCTTTTTTCTTTTTTCTCTACTGCCCTGTACGCGTCGTGCTCATTGAACGCTCTGGTGAGCAGCAAAGGGCTTGTTTCAAATCAGGCAACGGCCACTATAAAACCTCAGCTACGGTGGGTAACCTGTAATGCCAGAAACACAGCAGCAAGAGCACCAAGTGCATACAACCCGTTAAAACCGGGAGTCGAGCTTGAGCTACTTGCAGCTTACAATGGGCGTACTTCTCGCACCTTTGGCATGTAAGGCAGCTTAAAGCGGGCTATCCGCCGGGGGGCTAAGCGGTTGACAAGCTCACTTTGAGCTCATGCGAACCGAATCTTATGGCGTGACAGTCATCTGTGCCGCTCTCTGCGATGGCTGGTACGTGCTGTCACCTGAGTAACGCAATGTGACGTTATACGTGCCCGCACTCAGGCTGCTTGCGTCGAGGAACGCTGTTGAAGAACAATCACTAGAACCTCCCGACGATACCGTTCCAATTGCGTTGCCGTCTGGTCCTAAAACAGCGACTGTTCCATGGCCGCAAACCAAGATCCCTGACGTGTTTGCAATTACGTTGATCCCCAAGGTTGGGAAACTCTTACTAACCTTCGGGACATTGGCGAACCGAATCGAGGTCGCGATCTTTGTGGATGTTGGTGTTGGTTGAGCTGATGGCGTATTGGTAGCCAGTGCTGTCGGTGATGCTGTCGATGTTGGTGACTGTGAAGCGCCCCGTATCGACGTTGTGGTAGCATTTCCTGTCGCGTTCACAGAAACCGTTGGACTCGTTGCCGTTTTCGTTGGACTAGTGCAACCCGCTATCGAGAGCGAAGTAATCATCAGAAGAACGACGATCGCAGTTACTTTCTTGATCATATATTTCGCCTCATCTGATTCGTGCAAGAAAAGCTAACCACCTAGGAAGACAGCGACAAAGTTAAACATTGTGGCGATTGAGGTTGATGTTTGCAACGGGTTAGCACGATATTTTAGCCGCATGCGGTTAGCGGATTGCCGGTTTGTCTACTAATTATCTCGCACTGCATCACGTTCAGGAATCCCGTTCAAAAGAACAACCGTTATTGCCGATAACACACCTTTTTCGGCACTGCGGATGAAGAACATCACCGACTACCTCGAAAAGGAGCAGGTAGACCAGGTGCTTGAGGCGGCTCTCCAGTGCAGCACGCGCGCATACCTCATACTAGGGGTGCTGTGGCGTGCCTGCGAAGAGGTTACACAAGAAATATAGCACAACAAAAGGTTAGCGCCGGCAGACTATTTTTTTGGAAAACGGCGATTTTAGCCGTTATTTGACATTCTGCTCCATAAGAATATTGAAAGTCAGGGCTTCAATCCCTGTTCAAACAACTTGACTTTACCAACTCTTACGTTAGCAGAAGCCGCGGCACTGACAGAGAGAGGTATCGCGAGTAAGCGCGCCGATTAGATCGCATCGCGTTCGAGAACTCGCAAGTTCGTGCTTCGTCAATTGGCTCTTTCATTCGCGATGTACGTCCTTGTACTGCAACTTCATATTTGCGATCGCATGCGTATTCCTTAAATTAAAGGCGACTATGCCGTCGCCGGACAGTGCTGGCAGGCTTAGAATCTCTGCATCGTCCACGATCAAGAACAACATGTTATCGAAGTTGAGCATCAGCAACGTCTCTTCGAGGGGCTGCATGAACTCCTTTTGGTACAGCGAGTTGAGCTTTGACAACACTCCCACCACTTTAGTGGTGCTTATCACCTGAACCTTCGCCCTATCCGATTTGAAAATCTTTTTCAGCGACCGCTCGACGCGCGGATTCTCGGAAAACACGGTAATGTCCAGGTCGAGGTTCGTATTGGCAAGAGGCGTGAAATGCTTAACATATTGATCCGATGCGATCAGAAATACGCTTTTCTTGGCGTTGCGGAGCATATCGCGGATCTTGTGGTCGATGCTCTTCTTGTTGAAAACGAACCACAACGAATCTGAGGACTGGGCTGTCACCTGGCCCATCACTAGGCTTCTATCAAGCGTGGAGAAATGATCTTTCGCGTCCTCTTTCGCTTTCACGTACGTATCTGTGAGTATCTCCAGGCCGATATCTGGCGGCACTGCCTGGTAGGTTATGGGCTTCGCGTTCACGAGCACGATGAGCCCCTTGTCCTCCAGCGACCGGAGGCTTTCATAGGTGCTCGGTTTGGAGAGGCCGAGAAAATCGATCAGCTCCTTGACTTCCGCGTTGTTCATCATCACGAGCGTGACGTATATTTTTGCCTCCGACTCGAGAAGTCCGAGTTTCCTGAGTGAGCGTATAAGATCTTGCGGAATTCTGTCCATGCGATCTTGATAAGATTTAAGTAGTTAACTGACCAACTAACTCATTTTCATAACCCCTATATATCATTAATGTACACATCAGGCTCTAGCCTAAAATGTAGCAAACGAGTGGTTTGGGTGCCTCACGTCATTGCATCAAGCAAAAGAACAAACGGGGTGCGCTTAGGCGGTAAATTCGAAAGAAGGTCGGCACGTGAACGAGACGGTACACCACAATAAACGGACCCGTGCAGATGGCACGCGAGCTGGTACAGGAATTTTAATCCTCCTTTCACTCATTGCACTGATGGTCCTGTACACGGAAACGATGATTATCGCCGCCCTGCCGACGATACAGGCTCAGTTTAATACCACCACGGCGTGGACCGCGTGGGTCGTGTCGATTTACCTTGTCGTTGGTTCCGTGGCAACCCCTATATTTGGCAAGCTCGGGGATTCGTATGGGAAAAAGAAGTTCCTTCTCGTAGCTCTGATCTTTTATACGATTGGCGTCACCGGCAACGGCTTTGCGTGGAGTTTGCCATCGCTGCTCGTATTCAGGGCCATTCAAGGGGTCGGACTGGGAATATTCCCGCTCGCATTCGCGATCATCCGAGACGAATTTCCGCCTGAGAGGGTACCAGCCGCGACGGGGATTATAAGCGCAATGTTCGGAGCTGGTGCGGCGATAGGACTTGTCGTTGGCGCGTGGGTAGCAAATAACTACGGGTGGCAGACAACGTACCACACCGTCATACCCGCGGCAATTGCGTTGACTATCTTAGCCGCGCTCACCCTGAAAGAGTCCCCCATTCTCACCCCTTCACGAGTGGACGTTTTCGGGGCTACGACGTTTGCGGTTGCCGTCATATCGTTCCTCATCGCGATGACTGAGGGCACGACGTGGGGGTGGGCCTCTGCGGGGATCATTGGCCTGTTGGTGCTGGCGATCGCGTTCATCCTCGTCTTCGTCGTTGTCGAGATGCACATACGTGATCCGCTGATAGACCTCACGATGCTGCGCAAGCGAAACGTGTTCCTCCCCAATATCGCCTCCTTTATCGCCGGTTTGATGATTTTCCTGCTGTTCCAGACCATCGTCTATCTTATGGAGCTGCCGCCGCCGACTGGATTTGGTACCGACATCTTCCAAGCGGGGGTGGTCCTCGCGCCCGGGGCGGCCTTCATGCTAGTCGCAGCACCGATCGCCGGTGTGATCGTCGCAAGGCGCGGCGCAAAGCTGCCGCTCTTCGTCGGTGCGGCAATTCTCGCCGCAAGCTTCTACTACTTCTACGTGTTGCATGCAACGCAGCTGCAAATCGCGCTCGGGGCTATTTTTGTGTGTATCGGCGTCGGTTTTATGCTCACCGCAATGATTAACGTTGTCATACAGTCCGTTGAACAATCGCAAACTGGCATTGCAACCGGTATGAACACCGAGTTCAGGACGATCGGCGGCGCGCTTGGACCCACTATTGCAGGCGTCTTTCTCGCCGCGTACGTTTCACCGCTCATCATTCAAACGCCTAGGGGCCCTGTAATGGGCCCACTCCTCCCCAATGCAACCGCATTCAATTACATATTTCTGACTGGCATTGGCCTTGCCTTTGTAGCAATGCTCGTCACTCTCCTGATCAAAGGTCCGGTGAAAATGGAACAACCAGAGGATTTGTTGGCCGTGGAGAAATCGTGACCAGTAGACTTTGACGAGTCGCAGCTGCAAGATGCAAATGCAAGAACAGGCGGGGAACGTCACGCAGTGATCACGGTCCCGGGCGTTCAGAAGCTGTGTGGCAAAAGCACGTTGGTCTGCCTCAAAAAGCCCTTGAAACACAGCTGCTGCCTATAGCAACGGTTATGTTTGAACGGCATCTCCAATGGCGTATGCAACCGATCTGCACGCGCAAGATAGGCTACCATTGCTCGAGCCGTCTCGCGCCTATCCGATCATTCGGCTGCCGCGGGAGTTTCTTAGGCTTGCTTGGATCAAGTGTGGAGATATATCAAACAGCACGAAGGCGCTACTTTCCCCGTTGCTGAATAATGCACTTTAGCCCGTTCCGCTCCGTATTCCACGCTACGCACCATTTTGTTGAAGAGCTTCGCCCTTTGCTTGGCCCCTAACACATTGTCTCTTTTTTCGATTACTTTGATTTGTGAGGCCCGTTCAGAAGCGTGGTG
>PMIN01000086.1:0-504 GCA_003158275.1 Methanobacteriota archaeon | reverse complement strand
GAACCTGATTCGATCGCCGACCTAAGGTGCTTTTTTCGCCTCTTCTATTGCCTTAGCAGCGATGCCGGGCGTCGCCTCTCCGAGAATCAAGGGCGTGAATTCAGGGTACGTGCCCAACTTCTTTGACACGATGAGCATGAGCTCCGTCATTTGTGCCTCATTCAGATCGGCCACCATGAAGACATTGCGCGTGCCGGCCTCCGTATACACGGCCTCTGGCGCGAACCGACTCATGAGATAGCCGAAGATTTTCCCGGGCCCTCCTTCTTCGAAATCTAAGTGATTGCCGACTTCTGTCGAAACTTCAAAATATACCAAGTAACGCACTTTGATCACCTACTGCCTCATTCAACGTTCACGAATAAGTGCTTTCACCCGGATTTGAGCGCTATGTTTCCTTGGGCTGCAAAAAAAGTCGCAGCAGTACTCATAGCAACCCCCTTTGCAATATCTCGGGTTTTGCGACGAAGCGACCAAAACTCAAATCGAAAAACGCTTTATCTC
>PMIN01000019.1 GCA_003158275.1 Methanobacteriota archaeon | reverse complement strand
GGCGCGAGGTTTTGGGATCGAACATACAACTAAAGCATACACTGCAGAGGATGTGCTCACAGCATTGCAGCTCCAGATAGGTCCTAAGTTAATTCACGTCGTAATAAAGCCAGGGAATGCCAACGTTCCGGACTTACCCTGTTCGGCAGCCGAGATCAAAAGACGTTTTATGGCACATTTGCGCGGTCGGCAGAGGTAGCGGCCCTGTGGAGGCCACGACGCGGGTTCGAATCTCGCCCTCGGCCTTTGATTTTCTCTATCGGTGTTGAATTCGCTTCCGCCTTGAAAAATAAGGGATTTTAGCTCTGCAATTTGTGATTCGATGACGGAAAAGCGCTGATCGAAGCTGCTCACATACTCATCTCGTTGAAGATCGCACAACTTTTGTGCAATAAAGTCGCACGTTTCAGTGCTACTATCAAACACAGTAAGCAGTGCATCACTATCACTGAATGTGACTCGGAAAAAGTAAGCTATCTTACCAATGGCTGAGTTGTAGGACTGCGGCAGCCGGATTAACGGATAACTCATCTTCGGATTTGCCCGTGCGCGGCTGATCTCTGATTTTCCAACATATTGCATAGTTCTGTGCTCCTCTTGAGATGCTTTACCTCGTGTGAATGGATTTTTATTCATTTGCTCGATTGGTTTCATACGCTGGCTTTGGGGTTGCCGTCGTCAAACCTGCTCAATTCTCGTTCTATACCGTAAACACCCATTTCGAGCATACGGTTGATAAGATTCTGATAGCTGTCTCGCATTTTTATGTCATCCACATTTTCTTGATACCCGCGAAATGCTAGCGTAACAGCCGACTGAGCCACAGCAAAAGCTTCTTTTGTGAAATCAAGGCTGTTTTTCCCTTCAATCTCAAGGAAGCGAGAGCACGCTTCTATCGTGATCCCAGGGAGCTTGGCTGTTGATCTAACTAAAGCATGCAGAAGAAGGCGATAGTTCTCTTCGAATGCGCGACTCCTAACAAACGTTTCAACAAGCTTGTTTACACTAGCTAGCTTCTCGTCCTTCAAGTGAGTAAAACAAGTAGCAGCTTTGTATCGAACGCTGCGATCTGAATCCTTAAAAAGTTGGCAGAGTGCCTCCTCGCAGAATGAACTCCGCCCTGAGTCAAACAAATATTTCGCGCACATGTCAGCTACGCCAGCGCGCTGCGCTGGATTATTGCTTGACAAACAGATTTCCGCCACGGGGTATGGTTGTTTCAAGAACAGTGCGATCAGACAAAGGAACTGAGCCCCCAATGTCACAACGTTTTCAAGCTCTGAATGTATCATTCTGAGAAAAACTGGTTCAAGCTCTTCAAAATGAGATTCCAACAAATCGTTCAGGAATCTTGTCGCCGGCGGCGTTCCCAACAAAACGTCATCAGTTTTCACAAGCGCGAAAAAGTCGCGTAAAGCTCGAGTTGGATCGAATGTTGACAATTGCCTGATTATTTCGAAAGCACAGGATCTCACTGCAATGCACTGGTCATTGCATATTTCTGCGATTGTCTGTGCAAGATATTGCTGACATCTGGCAGAAGGGAGACGATTCTCATCGTTACCGATTATGTCAGCTATCGCCAGTGCTGCCAATCCCCTCACAGAATTCAGTCCGGCGGTGAAAATATCTCCAGCGTAGGAGTGTTCTCCGGCTGTAGCTTCTTCGCGCCACCATTCTTGCGATGGATCAGGGTCTTCTACGGCATACCATCTCAGAATGGCTAAAGCTTCCTTAGTAAGGGGCTCCTTTCCAAAGTTGCTAAAAACATCGCAAATCCCGCGACCATACGGCTTACCTGCAATCTTATGACAATGCTTACATAGTTCAATTCGCGTCGCAGCATCCAAGTCGCTCTTAGCGACTCCGCGCAAAATAGCTTCGTAGTAATGATGATTTATGTCATCAGAGAGTGTCAGGGCTAGCCGAGCAAAGCGTTCGGGATTTTTTCCAGTCTCAAGCTCAAGAAGTGACGATAGCTCATAGGAGCCGCCTACTAAATTATCGCCTGAAAAAAAGTGAGCATCGCGATCGTGTAGTTGAACCGCATCTAACCACTCGTGATCTGTTAACTTAGCCGCTACCTCTTCCGGAATCGGTGGTTGGGCGTAACCGCCTTTCGCTTTTGGCGGCTCTAAAGACTCATTTCCAAACTCCTGCCTTAAGGTTTTTAGACGCTTGCTAGCTGGGCTACTTAACCGGGAAGGTTGAACTCCGCTAAGTAATATAAATTGCGCGCGCCTCGTTGAACGAGAATCTCGGGTATTTTTTTCCTCAGCATCGTGATAGTTCAATATCTGTCCCTCAATCAGCGACATATTTCGCTGAGAGCAGTATGGCGAAATAGCTTCTAGAAGCTCCTTTGATGCCCAGTATTGGTTTCCCACATAGCCAGTTCCATAATATTCTTGCCGGGTGCAGAGATAACGTGCAGCATGATCCGCCAAGACTTGCCCATTCGCTCGATAGCCACGAACCAGCAAATAGTGCACGGTTTCGAAGTCTGACTGCTGTAGTTCAGAAGCCAGGTTTTTGAAGCTGTCTGGGTGCTTTAAGGCTAGTTCGTGAAAAGCCCTTTCCATAGCAGTTAACAAGGTATCGCTGCTCTTGTATCCGCCGTCGTAGTGCCTGAAGCGCCATACATGATCCCTTAAGAGAGCTCCTTTTCTCTCGCTCTTTCTTTCATCAGTGGTGAGATGCATTACGTAGGACATGAAAGGGAAAATGTTTTGAAAAAATTGCAAGGGTGCGTTAGTTGCGCATTTCAAAAGGAGTAGGTCTTGATGAAATGCTGGTAATATGTTTTTGTTGTTGTCAAACGGGTTGCGCTGGCCAGACTTAAGACTCAAGTCCAAGGATCGGTCAAGATAATGCCCAATTACTCGACAAGCCCAATCGGGATGTTTATCGGACAACGGCGTGATTAAATGCGACAGATAGTCATACCCTTGGGAGTTTAAGCCATTATCGAGCTTGCCATTCTTTATTAGCTGCAAAAGGAGATTGAGGAGGTCTAGATCTAGGCTGAAATCGATTTGCGGAATGAATTGCGCAAGTCTTACACCCATTTCGCTTGAAACGAAGGAATGCAACAGCTCTGCCGCTCGATGTGGTCGGTCTTGCGCGACTTTCGGTATCAGAGCTAGTACTCGATCAGCCAGTTGCTCCATATTTGCCCATTTTTCAATCCAGCCGAGTGAGTCAATCTTATTAAACCAGAATATTGACTTGGCCAAGACATTCCACGCAGAGTCCCGACACGAGTTTGTGCTGTCGTTGATTATGTCGACGATAATTTCGCATTCCTCGGTTATTGGATCATCAAACGACGCTAGCATATCAAATATCAACTGCTTTATGTGAAAAGGCATTTCGGAATTGCTAAGCAAGAAATCTATATTAGAAAAGTAGCGTTCGCGATGCATGTCGCGATCAAATAACAAAAGACTCCTGATTTGGGGGCGATGCGACAAATAATACCCCTCCTCTTGCACATACGCGATTAGGTTGCGGTTGTTCTCATAGAAATGACGAGCAAGAACAAAGTTGAAGAAACTCTCATGAAAGAGTGAAAAATGCTTTCCTACGCGAATCAAAAGACCTTCTGAAGCAATCGCCGTAACGCAGTGTTCGCACTTGTCAAATTTCTTTTCAGGAACAAGCAGCGTTTGCTGATCGGTGAAGCAATCAGCAAACATCGTCATGATCTTTACGAACATCTCTTCTGGACAATCGTAATTATATAAAAGGATCTTTTTCTTGTATTTCCACAAGCTCTCGAACAAACTTGACGTGTTCGCAGCATATCTGCCATCGAGTTCGTCCTCAATTTCAATAAACAGTTTCAAATGCAGCGGTATTGACAGGAGTTGGCTAACCGCATTAGTAAGCGTGATATCGGGCTTGAACTTACTTATCACCTGATTTACGCTGTTGACCGACAGCCTACTGACAGTGATAGCTTCTTTGATTGCAAGTTGATGTATGAGCCTTTTTACGGATCTGTCATCGCTCAAACTAAAACTCTTGCACGCTATGAGTAGTTGGAGATTCGGGTGATTTTTCAGTTCTGATATGAGCTCTGAGATGCAATACAGGAGCTCTGGAGATTCTTTGATAAGACCCACGGCATCGAACTGATCTAAGATCAGCACGGATCTGCCGCCGTGTGCGATTTCAGCAAGGACGTCTAAAGGAGATCCAGACAAGCCGAGCATTTCGCCGAGCTGTTCTGGAGATTTGGCAGACTGATACCAATCTAGGCGGAGTGCCAAAACAGGAACCCCTTGCTTGACCAATGAATCCAGTACCTGGATGAGGATACCGCTTTTCCCCCATCCGCTTTCACCAGTAAGCAACACGTGCGTCGTCGCACCTGAATTGGCATCCGATTCAAATCGTTTAAGAATCGTGTTCGCTTCCTTTCTTGGAATGATTTCGCCATTTATGTTATTGTCTTCAAAAGTAAGGACATAATTCTTGTTTGCTTTTTCAAGCTCCGCTAAAGCATGAGTATCATTTCTGATTCTTCGGCGCTGAATGCCATCTTGCTCCAAATGATGCCATATGTCAATCGCTCTTAACTCGCGATCTACGCTTTTTTGTGCTAGACTTAGTAGAACTGCTCCGACTCCTGCAGCATCTCCGATTACCAAGTAGTCCAAAGATTTCAGCATCCATCTTTGTAGAGAGAGTTCGTCGACGGTTCTCACTTCGATGCGTTTCAATAATTTAAACGCCTCATCTTCTGAGCACTGTTGCCACTCCTTGCGAAGCAGGTCAAGCTTTTTCGCAAGTGCTGAGCTCAAATTGGTTAGAAAATCTGCAAGCGTACTCGCTTTTGTAGCTCTGTAAGATAACTCCTGGAGTTCGTATGCGGCATGGGCTGACAAGAATAGGCACCTGGCGTTTTCATTCTCACACAAAATCGTTTTGAAATTCTTGAGAACGTTACTTTTTCTTTTCCCGCCAGCAAGTTTGCTAATTGTCCATTTTCCTAGATCGGTGCAGTAACTTTTAACTTGGCAATATTCGCGTATTCCATTTCTTATGATTATGAAATCGATCCCTTTCACTTTCGATTCTGTCGGCTGTATGTGAATCGCACGTGCGTGCTCATCCATGACTTCAGTCATGGAAAGGCTCATCCACAGGTCTTCGTAGCGATTACCGATCTTATCAGAAGGTCCGCCTCGTTCAGGCATCGACAGCCTCCCGGTTTAGCCCATCATACTCGGCATGCATTTTGTGAACGGATTTTCATACTACCTATCTGGTTATCAAGTTAGCTGAGCAACTAGGACTAGAAGATCAAATATCGTGAAATCGCTTTTTTTCAAATAACATTATACGCCTTAGGAATGTCAAGAAGATCCTGTGACTCATAAGTTATCAGCGCGACTCTTGCTCGCGTGGCTTTATAAAAGAGGCGCGTAATGGGGCTCAATTTGGGATTCAAAAACAATTTCTTAAAACTTCATGCGTTGGAGAATGCTTGCGCTACCCCCCCCTAAAAGCGCCTGCTCAAGCGCGTGGGATTTATGCCGTCGCTCCTTTGCGCAATCGCGCTCAACAGAGATCGCAGACAGACATCGGAAAAGGCATTTTCTTTATAAGCAGCACGCTTTTTGGTGTAAAGAATATAGGGAATATAGCGAGTGTAACTAATAGAAAGGATGCTACATCAAACGCAACCAGGCAAATGAATAGGATTACTTAAATTTCTTTTTTGCTTACCCACCCTCTTATTCTCGTCGGCTGAGTTTATTCGAAGGCAGAACGTCTTAATTGACCGGATTGAGCGTGTGGGCTGGAGTGCCAAGCTTTCTATGAATTAACACACAGGCTTGCTCTGAGCGTAATCTAACAATCTCGCCTTTTGTCAGTTCATACATCTTTTCATCGCTTCCAATGAATTCTGAAACGTCACTCAGCGAGCGGATTTGGACGTTACGAAGTTGATCTTCGTCCTCGTAATCTTCGTCTTTCCAATAAACGAGCTTCTGGGTCATGTCGGTCCGATCAGCTCTTCTTTCTCTAACGTCTTGTCGTATACCGAGCAAATGCGGAGAGTTAGGGAGCATTTGAGGCACCCCCGCCCTGTCTTTCTTATTTGCTATCTTTGTCAAGCCGGATTGCTTTCGGCGCTTGCATAGCACGTCTGATATATCACCAGGAACACGCGCTATCGCATCCTTCTTTAGCGAGTAGAGCATGAGATCACTACCGATGAAACTTGGGACATCATCAAACATCTGCACCTTGACGTAAACGATTGACAGCTCACTGGCCAGCTCATCGGCTTTATTTAGGGCTGATCTATGCTTGCTGGGGCCTGCTATATGGATAAAATCTGCCTCATTCATTTCGGAGTTACTTCGATCAGCTTCGGAAGGTGTTTCCGAATAGAATGAAGGGCGTTTTTGGCCTCTGTTTCTGGTTTTTCGTTATTGAAAAGCCGTTTAGAGGCCTCTGTCATTGATACGATTTCGTTCCCTACCCTAGGCCAGCGCCTTTTCAGCACATCAAGGCGAGCTAGCCAATATTCTCTAACTTCGTCTGTGCGTCCCCATATCATTCTAGTTCTCTATTGTTCTTGCTTCCAACCCTAAGAGGGAAGATCGCGAATGCGCCACGATTAGCCCGCGCTTTGCCTGTTCGCTCGCGGCATGGCGTAAGCGCTCCAATCTAGTAGAACCCCTTATACACCTCGCCGAGGTTTATGCCAGCAATCGTCTTGTCGCGATAGAACAGTTTCTTCTCTTGAACGGCGGCCTGTAATTGTGCGTTCGAAATGCCGTTTTGCAAAGCTAGATACGCTTCCATGAACGCCGCGAGGTCATCGGCTGCTTTGACCAGCTCACCGTCGACCGGATTGTACCGGTCATGGTTGTATGACGCGGTGATCGCGTCAGAGGTTGTGTGGCGCACTTGGCCGTCGATCGTCACTTTCGACACAAACTCTTCCTCGGTAAACATCCGCATCTCGGGCTGCCAAGCCTTTGGGATGAGCTCTGGCCCGTAAATTCTGCGCTCCATCTCTTCCCGTTCAAAGTCTTTCACGAAGCGGTCGAGGCCCGTAGCTGCCCTCTTGACGGGACTGATGATGTCTTTGGTGAGAACTTCGGGAAGGTCGTGGAACAGTCCGGTGAAGTAGTTGTTCGCACGACGCTTGGGACACGCGTCGATCTCGAGTGAGAATAGGTACGAAAGGATTGCTACAATCAGCATATGGCCAAGCACGGAGGTCCGCGGGATGCGGTAGAGCTGCCCCCATCGTCCTTGAAATCGCAGGCGCCCGCACAAGTCGACAAAGTTCCGATAGGTCGGGAAAAGGGCAAGATAGCGCAAACCTTCGACGTCTGCGAGTGGCTCCTGGCGCCTCTGCAAGCCCCGTCGGATCTCGTCAATCTCGTAATCGCCCGCATTTTCGCGTTCTATGATGTCGAACTCCCACTTGGTCGCGTAGAAGTGGGCGGCGTCGAGTACCTTCCTGCTGACGGTGTCCGGTGGGCGGAACAGATATGCTTCAAACCGTTTGTCGAGTCCGTGTAGATTGGAGATGAGGGGCTTGAAGCGCGTATAGACCTCGGTCTTCAGCTCGTTAAACGTCTCCTCGTTTGCCTTGATCTTCTCGAAGATCTGGGGTTTCAAGTCGGTGAGAGTGAGGCGCTCGAAGTATTCGAAGAGACCGCCCTCGATGACCTCGATCCAGCTGAAGTCGCTGCTGTGTTCGGCGAACTTGCCGAGCACGTACGCAATGGCCATCTTGTGCCCCTGCTTGTCGAGTTCTGTCAGCGGGACGGGGCACAACTTGTCGTTCCAGCGCCGCATTTCAGCCGCTTGAAAAAGCTCAACGAGGAGGTCCTTTCCAATCATGATTTTTGGTTTCAATAATTCTTGTCAAAAAGCTTTCATATAACAAATCAAGGCGCTACCCAATATATTTGACTCAAATGTTTGAGGCAGATTTGACAAGACGAAATTTAAGCCAAGACACAGCAAAGAAATGATAAGGGCAACTTTTAAGCATGCGTCTTCCCCTTTCTGAGTGTTTCTTATGCTCATCAACCCGTCTCAACAGAAAGCGATAGAAGAAGACGGCATCCAGCTGATTGTTGCCGGACCCGGTTCGGGCAAAACCCGTGTCGTGACCGAGAAGATTCTGCACCTCATCAACACGGGTGTGAAACCCCAAAGCATTCTTGCCCTTACGTTCTCCGAAAAAGCGGCGAGCGAAATGATCGAGCGGCTCGAGCAACACATTGACCCTTCTGACCTTAGCATCGGCACCTTTCACTCGTTCTGCCTCGACGTGCTTCACGACAATGTACTCGACTCGGGAATCAGCTTTGCTTCAGGCGTCATTAGCAGGGCAAACCAGCTCGTGTGGGGGCTGCGCAACATCGACGAGTTTGGGTTTGAGGAGATCGAAATCGGAAATAATGCGACAGAAGTGGTCGAGTCGATCATTGACGGAATTAGCGCTTTTAGAGACGAGCTCATCACCACGCAAGAACTTGAGGAGTATCTCAAGCGCAAAGAAGGCGAGCAGTGCGGAACAGCAGAGCAGACGTACCGCAACCAACTTAACGATCTCCTCAAGGTGTACAAAGCGTATGCCGTTTACAAGCGGAAAGAGCGGCTCCTCGACTTTGACGACATGGTTCACGAGGCCTCTGCCCTTTTCGATCGGAAGCCCGCGTTATTGCAGCTGTACCACGATCGCTACACCCATATCCTAGTCGATGAGTTTCAAGATACAAACTACGCGCAGCTCTATCTGGTCAAGCAGCTCGCCGGGGACAACGTCTGCGTCGTCGGGGATGATGATCAATCCATATATCGGTTCAGAGGTGCGTATCTTACGAGCTTCAACGACTTCAAAGAGCGCTTTGCCCGGTGCAAGGAAACGCTCCTGGATCTCAACTATCGAAACTCGGGTAACATTTTAGCGTGTGCGCTCGAGTTGATGAGCAGCGCACCCAACCGCGAGGAAAAAAAGCTGGTGACGCGCAACACAGACGGAGATAAGGTCATCGTCGCGCGTTGTGAAAACGAGCAGGCTGAGGCTCAGTTTGTTTGGCAGGAAATAGAGCAATTGGTTGGCACGCGGTTCGTTTCTCGAGCTGGAAACGAGGCGCCCCTCACTTACCGAGACATTGCAGTTCTCAGCAGGCGTCGCGTGGAAGGCGTCAAGTTTTACGCCGCGTTGCGTAAACGTGGGATCCCGTGTGAGTTTGTCGGTGAAGTAGACTTCTTTGCGACCGCGGTCATTCGGGACGCTTTAGCGTACTTACACATCATTGAGAATCCTTTAACGGCAGGCATTTACCTCAATCGCATCTTGAAACTCTCTGGCATCACCGAAGTGAACGTGCAGCGGCTTAACGCGTGCGCAGAACGCTTAGCGTGGGACGACGACTCGAGCGACTTCGTTTACGAGTGTATGCTCGATGTGGGGGGCCACATAGACACACAAGTGGACCACGTGAGCGAAGTCACACGCACAATCGAGCAGTTATTACAACGAAAAGATCGTTTAACGCTTTCCGAGCTTGTTTACGATCTTCTTATGCGTTCGACAGATCTGTACAAGCGGAGCCTATATCAGGAGAACTGGCGCGACGCTCAGCTCCTCAACAAACTATACGAAATTGCGGAGGAGTACGAATCTATCACGAAGCACCCATCGGTCACCGATTTCCTCGACTATCTTGGACTTCTGAGCGGATTCCAAATTGAGCTCGAAGAAGCAGAGGAGACGGACAGCGTCAAGGTGATGACCGTTCACCAAAGCAAGGGAAAAGAGTTCTCGGTCGTTTTTGTCGTTGACACAGCCACAAACCGGTTTCCGTTGCGGTATCAGCAGAAGCCGTTTTGTGTGCCAAATGACCTCGCAAAGGGGCTCATGACAGGGGACGATGAAAAGGCTCTTTATGAACAGGAGGAGCGCCGTCTCTTTTTCGTGGCGATGACGCGGGCAGAACAGAAGCTTTATTTGACCTTGGCGGAGCGGTATGGCCAGAACGTTAGACAGACGAAACCCTCGAAGTTTCTCGAAGAGCTCCATTTTGAAGCTAATCCACGTATTGAGGTCAAGGAAGTGCGCGATGGGTCGGTGCAGAATTTCCGGACGGTTGAAAGTGCCGTTGAACAAGCGAAGGCCCTCCTTCAAGCGCAGGCCATTCGCGCTATTCAGAACATGCAGCCGAAGACGGCCCTCCAAAAAGTCATTGAACTCGAGAAGTTCCGCATCCTCGAAAGTGGAGGACGCCTTGAGGACTTTAAACTTCCCTCTCTCTCGATTGAAGACAGGGACGCAGAGCTGTTACAGCTTTTTGCGGGAAAGCACACACCGCTGATCAGTGACGATCATCACTTTTCGGCATCTGCCCTTCAAACCTTTGATAACTGTCCGATGCAGTACAAATTGAGCTATGTCTTGCGCGTTCCTACCGCGGGAAAGACGTACTTTAACCTAGGGGGCGCGGTTCACGAGGTCATTGAGCACCTCACAAGACAAGAGCTCGAAGGGATTCCGCCAACAAAGGAACAAGCGCTCGCTATGCTCGAACATTTCTGGTCATCTGCTGCTTATGCATCAAGAAAGAAAGAATGCGAGGACAAGGAGCGCGCGGAGCAAATGATTGACACTTACCTTGCTTGGCAATCGCAAAACGAAAACGAGGTTATTGACGTCGAGATGAAGTTTGCGTTTGACTTAAGCGGTCGTATTGTCAAAGGGTTCATAGACCGGGTTGAGCGGACCCCTGAAGGAAATTTTGTAGTGATCGACTTTAAAACTGGTTATCAGTCAGAAACCAAGAATAGCATCAAAGAGAACATACAGATGAACGTTTATTGCCTTGCTATCCTCGAGAAGTTTGGCGCCCTTCCATGTAGAGCATCGCTCTTTTATGTAAAGCATGAAAAAATGGTGGACTACTTCCCTGATAGCGAACAGCTCGAAAAACAGAAGACGCGGTTAACAAGTATGATCGACGAGGTTCTGTCGGAGCGATTTCCTGGAAACCCAGCGTACAAAACGTGTCGCTTCTGTGATTACGAAGCCCTCTGTGAAGAGAAGGAAATTAAAGGCGATTAGCAATAGAACTACTGAGAGCGATAAGAGATTTGTCACGAGCGTCGGAAACGCTGCTTATAGAAGCACGCATAGGCGACATCTCTGTGCAGAGCCTCGTATTTGATATCAGTAGAGAAGACCCTGGGGGAAGCGCTTTTCTTAGCAACTTAAGGGAAATAGGCGGACAACGTCGAAAAAAACGCTATCACAAAAGGCAACGTTGTTAGATGGCATTTTCATGCCACCGCATACACGCTGCGCCCTGCGCCATAGTAGGAGTCATAGACGTGCTGGAACACGGCCGTCGTTTTTTGCTCGAACAGTTCCGGCGTGTAGGCTCTAGGCAAGCCCTGGTCGAGCAGTTTCTCGATCGTCACCCGCACCTCAGCGCGGGATTGCTGACGCTTTCGCCAATCAAGCACTAGTTTGCCCTCTTTGAGAGTAGCTAGCAGCCCCCTGGCGGTGGCTTTAACCTTGTCCCGGTCCGAGTCACTCAAGTCAATCTGCGGTTTGGTCAAAAGATCAAAGAGCGCTAGTTCCTCTTCATCAAGTTGTTCGCCCACGCCCCGCTGCTCTTCCTCATTCAGACTTTTGGCGAAGGCCATCAGTTGCTGGAAGAACTCCTCGGCATTGAGGCTGCCCGCATTGTAGGCGTCGATCATAGCCTGGAATCTCTCCAGATAATCCATGCGCGTGCGGTTGAGCCGCACCATGGCCATGAGCTTCTGCGCGACGGTCCCCTTGAATTGCTCGTTTATGGTGCGTTTGCGGCCTATTTTGAATTTCTCGGCGAGGGCCTCGAAGTCAAACGCGCTCAGATCAATCAGGTGTTCATCACCGTCGGTCGTGCCCCCCTCGCGGATGACATACCCCTGAGTGGCGACGGAGCGGTCGAGCAATCCTTCTACCGGCTGCATGACCATCGAGATGTCCGGCGGTGGCGGCAGCGCGCGGATCTTATCCGCGATCACCTTTATGGGGGTTACGTCGGCGGCGAACTCATGCGCGCCTGGATCGGGCAATACAGCCTTGTATAGCCGCTGCACGGTATTGGCCATGTCGAGATAGCGGGACTTGATCTCCTCGGAAGCCACCAGCGATTCCACTGCGTCATCCAGCAGGCCTACACGATCAAAGCCGTCGGCAGTCTGGATGGCGGCAAGATCCACCCCTTGTTCCTGACACAAGACCCAGGTCTCTCCCAACACGTGCCGCAACGCCGCTACCAGTTCGGCCTTATCCTGCACCGGCTTATCGCCGCCTCCGGCACCATAGATTGCCAGCGCCCGCTCCAGGTTGCGGAACACCCCGGCATAGTCCACAATCAGGCCGCTCACCTTGTCTCTATAGACGCGGTTGGCCCGGGCGATGGTCTGCATCAAGGTGTGGTTGAACATCGGCTTGTCGAGATAAAGGGTCGAACAACTTGGAACGTCGAAGCCGGTCATCCACATGGCGCAGACAAACACCAGCCGGAAGGGGTCGTCCGGGTCCTTGAACTTCGTATCCAGGTCCTCCTCCACGATGCGCTTGCGATGCGGCCGGATGTCAAGCCCCTTCTCACTCATCTCATGAATCTCGTTCTGGCCCTGAGAGACGACTACCGCCATGTCGGTTTCTTTCATCCGGGCGATGCGCTCTTCGATCTCCTGCCGGACATCAGCGTTCACACCAACCAATTCTGCCTGCAACTCAGCAATCTTTGCGCCCCAGTGCTTCTTCACCTTGTCGTACATGCGGACGGCCGTGGCCTTGTCGATGCAGATCATCATGGCCTTGCCCTGAAAACCCCGGCTCGTGAAATGCGCCACCACGTCTTTCGCCACCGCCTCCAGCCGGTCGTTGCGGGTGATCAGGTGGTACTCGCGGGCAAACTCACGTTCTAGTTTCTTTTCCTGCGCCTCATCCAGTTCCGCCTCTTCTAGCAGGCGTGCCATGTCCTCGTTGAAGTTCACGTTGACCAGTTGCAGCTCCGGGATGCGGTTTTCGTAGAAGAGCGGAACCGTTGCCCCGTCGACCACCGACTGCCGGAAATCATACACGCTGATGTACTCGCCGAAGACCTTGCGCGTTTTTTCCTCGCCCAATATCAGCGGCGTGCCGGTAAAGGCCAAAAAAGCGGCACCGGGTAGGGCGGTGCGCATGTTCAACGCCAGCGTGTCGTACTGGCTGCGGTGCGCCTCGTCGGTCATAACGATAATGTCGCGCCGCTTGGAGAGCACTGGGTGCGTCTTTCCCTTCTCGGTGCGGAACTTGTGGATCAGGGTGAAGACGTAGCGATGATCCTCGGTGAGCAACTGCCGCAAGTGTTTGCTGCTTTCCGCCTGAGCGTGGCCTTCGGTCACCACCCCCGCCGAGGCGAAATTCTTGTAGATCTGCGCGTCTAGTTCCTGCCGGTCGGTGACGACCACGAAGGTCCAGTTGCCCGGTACCTTGCGCAGCACCTTCTGGGCAAAGAACATCATCGCCACGCTCTTGCCGCTCCCCTGGGTATGCCAGAACACGCCCAGCTTGCCCTCGCGTTGTCGGATGTCGGCCAGGGCCTCCAGCGCGTTGTTGACCCCCAGGTACTGATGGTTCTTGGCCGTGAGCTTGATCAGGCCGCCCGGGACTTCCTGAAAAAGGCAAAAGTTCTCGACCAGGTCCAACAGCCGCGGCGGGTCACAGACGCCGCGAAGCATGGTCTCCAGCGACACCTGGCCCGCCTCGGATTCGCTGCCCACCTTCTTCCACTCGGCGAAGTGCTCCCATCCTGCGGTGATGCTGCCCACGCGGCTCTGGCTCCCGTTGGAGAGGATGATCAAGGCATTGGGCCAAAAAAGCTGCGGCACGGTGTCTTTATAGTCGCGCAGGTTCCCGGTGAAGGCGGTCTCCAGGCGCTTGTGGGCGGCCTTGAGTTCGACCAGGACCAACGGTAGGCCGTTGACAAAGCCCACTAGATCGGCGCGGCGAGTGTACATCTCGCCGGTGACCCAGAACTGCGAACAGAGCAGAAAGTCGTTGTTGGCTGGGTTGTTCCAATCCACCACCTGCACTACTTCCACCGTTTCGCCGTTCCCTTCGGGATCGGGCACGGGGACGCGGACGCCGTTCTTAAGCAGGTGGTAGATCTCGCGGTTGGCGGCCACCAAACTCAAGCGCGAACGGTCGCGGGTTAGTTCCTCGATAGCCAACCGGATGGCTTCGGGCGCGGCGTCCGGGTTCAGCCGTTGCAAAGCCGGGCGTAGGCGGGCAGTTAGGACGATCTCGGCCTGGGTCTCGCGACCCAGGGTACTGGGGCCATGATCAAACTCGTCATAAGTATTGACCGTCTCCCAGCCCAACTTTTCCAGCAGGGCGATGGCTGGTCGCTCGACCAGGGCGTCTTCTGTCCAGCCGGCGGGGGTCATGGTTCGCCCTCATTTCCCATTTGTCGCCCGAAGGACTTGCGGACCAATCCCATTATATGCTGCAGGTTTTCCAACGAGGTAAAAGCCACTTCCATATCACTGTTGCCCCAGCGACGCCAGAGTTGGCGGCACTCCCGCTCGGTCCACGAATAGGTGCGCTGGTAGGTAGGGATGACAAACTGCGGCGACTTCTTTATAAAATCCAAAAATTTGGCTTCAGTCGCTTTCATATCTCGGCCTCCTCGCGAACAGTGATGTCCAGTTCTGACACATCCACTTCGCCGGAGACGAGCTTGGGCAGTAGTAAGTCACGCGTGCGGCGGAGGGCGGTGTTTTTGTCACGCAGAATGTTTCCCAGCTCTAACATTGGCCAGGCCAGAGCGGAGAACCGCTCCTGTAAATTACGTGGAGGTGTGAGAATCGGCATAGCGCATAATTGACGTCTGGTAATGCGTAATCGCGTTGTTCCTGAACTCTGTTGCTCGATTGCGGCCAAGTTAGATGGTTGATCCCAAAAGTGCAGCAAGAAAACAGGACTAATGCGGCGCTTATCTGGTCTAACAATGGCCACATCCACAGCGGTTATCATGCGCCAGGGCATCTTGCGGGCTAACCAGCCACGACCAACCGGGGACGGCATCCGTGCGATTAGGAGGTCATCTGGCCAGATTTCGGTGCAACGGAGGCGGTTAAAGGTTTCTTGTGTCACGTAACGAAATTTGCTAGTTTCAACGAAGTCGCCTAACCCGATATTTGATATTTGGAGAAGCCGGTAATCCTCACCTCCTTGATCTTTTGTTTCAATCCAATCGCCGTCAAGCACGGCAGAGCATAACTCATCCAGACGTTGGAACTCCCACCCCTCAGGAATCCCGCTGAGTGGGGAATCAGTAAAGCGGGCGCTCTGGTGGCCTGGGTAGCGGAACTCGACGAACCACTCGCGATAGAGGTTCTGCGCCATCTCTTCCAGAATCTTGATCCGCCGCAGGTTGTTCTCGATCAGGTCGTCGTAGGCCGAGAGAATCGCCGCGATTTTACGCTGCGTGGGGAGAGGGGGGAGAAAAATCTCTGCCCGCTCAATTGTGTTGGTATCCACTGCTGGATAGGCAGCGCCTTTGGCATTTGCTGTGAGATAATCCGTGAATGGCTGATAGGTAATGCTGAAATAAAGGAAACGTGCATCAATGTCTCTTCCGGCGCGTAAGACAGCAAACCCGGTTGATGCGATTGCGTTTTCTTGTGGATTTCTAGCAAACCAGAATGACCTCAGATTAGGTCGGACTGTAGCCAGCAACGTATCGCCATTTCTGACTATGCGTTTTGCCCTGCTGGGTGCGTCACTAATCTGAAGCCGTTGAGTGCCCTGTAACGTTCCAGTACCCACAGAAGAAATATCTATGTACTCAATCTCGTCAAACGGATAGCCGTTGCGAATTGACTCCGGGTTCACGGTGATGACATTGCCCAGTCTCATCAGTCCCCCTCCAGCAACCTGGACACATTTTCGGCGATCTGCTCTTCCAGTTCCCGCGCTTCGGCGTTGAGGGTTTCCAACTCCTCGTTCAGCTCCTCGAGCCGCTCCCTAAAGTCAAAGTCCGGTTCTTCGCGGGCGGTCACGCCTACATAGCGGCCGGGGTTGACGCTGCAGCCCTGGCTCTTGATCTCGTCCAGTGTCGCCACCTTGCACAGCCCGGCCACGTCAGCGTATTTGCCATCGGGGAAGTGCTCGGTCATCAATTCGGCGCTGTCGTGCAGGTTCTCTATTTCCTCGCCCCGGTAGAGCCGGGCGATGTTGGCCAAGAACTCGATCTGCGCCGGGGTCCAGTCGCGGTGGGCGCGGTCGATCTGGCGGTAGAGGTGGCGGGCGTCAATGAAAAGCACCTGGTCGGCGCGGGCGGTGTTGTGCTTGGCCCGGTCGAAAAACCAGAGGGTGCATGGCAGGGTCACGGTGTAGAAGAAGTTAGAACCCACCGCCACCACCACATCCACGGCTCCGGCTTCGATGAGCTGCTTGCGGATGTCCAGCTCCGAGCTGCGGGCGTCGGAGGCGGAATTAGCCATGACGAATCCGGCGCGGCCAGTGTAGTTCAGGGCGCTATAAAAGAGTTGAATCCAGAGGTAGTTGGCGTTGTCGGTGTGGGGCAGGCCGAATGGAAAGCGCGCATCGTCCTTGAGGCGCAACTTGTCCACCTTATCCACGTTGAAGGGCGGATTGGCCATGACGAAGTCGAACTTGCCGACGGAATGGTGCAGGTCTTCGTAGTACGAGTTGCCCTCACGGATGTCGCCTTCCAATCCATGGACGGCGAGGTTCATCTTGCTCAGACGCACGGTTTCAGCCACCTTCTCCTGACCAAAGACGCTCAGTTCAGCGCCGGGGTTCTTTTTATGTTCCGCGACAAAGCGGGCGCTCTGTACGAACATGCCGCCTGAACCGCTGGCCGGGTCAAAGATGCGGCCGTGAAACGGTTCGATGATCCCAACGATAAGCTGGACGATGGCGGTGGGGGTAAAGAACTCACCGCCCTTCTGCCCCTCACTCATAGCGAAGTGGCCCAAGAAGTATTCGTAGATCTTGCCAAACGCATCTCCCTCGATGTCCATGGGGACAGAGTTCATAACCTTCAGCAGTTCCTTAAGCAGAGCGTTCTCGAAACGGTTGTAGTTTTTGGGCAGGATATCTTTGAGGCCGGGGTTCGCCACCTCGACGGCGCGCATGGCGTCGTTGATAGTCGCGCCGATGTTGGCACCCTCCGGCAGTGTGATGAGGTTTGAGAAGCGTGCTTTTTCAGGCAGGTAGAGGACACCCTGCGCCTGAAAGTCCGCCGGGCCGATGGTGCGCCGTCCGCTGCTTGTGCCTACCAGTTCCTTCGCCGCTGCCTGGAACTTGTGGTCGGCATAACGCAGAAAGACGAGCCCAAGTACGGGCACGGAGTATTCCGAGGACTTAAGCTTGGAATTGGCCCGCAGTTCATCCGCCGCGGCCCAGAGACGGGATTCGATGTTGTTTCCGTTATGATTCATGGTCTCTCCCTGGGACGGTTCTTATTAACCATCTAACATTAGTTTTTGAATTGATTCTACGAATGGTGATATTTTACAACCATCAATAATGTCAGTCAGACGAAAACGACGAAGCGATAGTTGCATAGTCTTGTTCAGGTATATTCAGAAGCGCGTTCCCTTGTAACGTTCCTGCCCAGTTTTCCTTATTTTTAATAAAAGAGAGCTTTAGAATGAGGGGTTTAAATGGGATTGGGGCAGCGGAGGGGGTTAAGCATTCCACATCTAGTCTTAACCGAAAAGTCTCATTCGGATTCGCAGATGGGCTGTTAAATATTTGCTCATGAGCAACATAGACATCTGATATTATTTCGTACTCGCCACTAACGGCTAACTCTTTCTGGATATAGATCAATCCCTTGTCTGCTTTACGGACACGCGAAAGCGCTCGTATGTATCTCTCACTGAAACCGAGAATGTTCCTCTCTCTCGTTATCTGCCAATTATCAGGCGCGGTAATGAATATCTAGTAGTACACGCGGCAAAATTATGACTCGGATATGATAATAAATGTGTTGTTTTGAAGGTAGATTATGGCGCAAGCCACTAAAGAGCCTAGCGCCCCTATAACAACACAGGATTTGACGAGGCAGCTAAAATCTAAAAAAAAGCCACTGAGTCACACCGAGTACCAGAATTGACAGCGAAGTGAAATCATATGGGTTGTTGAAGTAGAGCGGGAAGGCCGAGGTCAGAGTGGAGGTTTACATCTCTCCGAAGGGATCAGTTGAACGAAAGGTGTCATTGGGTGCGTTGGAGGATTTGGTGCACAGACCGTGGAATAGGCTTATCACACTCACATTTTAGCCGGTTGATGTCGTTTTTCGATTGAATTCACTTTCAGTCAGAATTCCTTGATCCCGGTGATTTAATGCCGTTTTCACGGTATAACCCGGAGATTTACGCGCTATAAATGTGGAAAAAAGAACAGCAGTTTCGGTAGTTTCGTAGTTTAAGAGGTTACCATCGCTTTGAATCGTTCAATACCTTTTCTTGCCATTTCAACGTCTTTAACGCCTGTCACAATCATTTTCCCGCTTGAAAACAGCGTATAGCTGATGCCCTCATCATCTTTATAAAAGAGGCCGGGAAACTGCTCGGGTTCGTAAGACACAGGTGTATCTCCTAGCGAAGCGACCAGATGCTCAAGAGCCATATCAAGATCTACCCGATCCACCAAAACAATGTTGTGGATAGTTATTGACTCAAGATCAACTTCGTTTCCGGCCTGCTTCAAGATCTCCAAGATACGCGCCACAATATCATCAATAAGCTCGAAATCCTGAATGCCGGTTATCAGGAATTTGCCAGAGCGGTAAAACGCAATATAGTAATTTTCAGGCGCTAATCTAAGCTTGAGCCATCTGGGGGATAACTCCACATTCTTAATCCTGTTCTTTAGAAGGGTAAGGTCGAAGCCGCCTTTTATCTTTGCTGTGGCCACAATATTGACTATTTTCACGCAACTACCTTTTTTTTAGTCTTGTGTCTATTTGCATTGCTTTTTAAAATTGATTGGTTTTCCTTATGCCTTTGTTGAGTAGTCGCTTTCAACAGGATTGTCTTTCAATAGATCGGCTTGATCTTGCGTCACTAAGACGCGCTTTCTGTCAGAAGGATGCCAGCAGATCTACGTGGGTTTCCGACAACTGGGACAGAGTGTCTTTTTTTGGGGCACTTTTTTGATGCAGACCCATAATTTGGGCAAAAAGCAGCTGGAATTAGCGCTTCGAATTCTGATTTGCTTTTAGTGCTAAGAGGCGCGCCGCAGCTTATACAGAACTTCGCTGTTGTAGAGTTGGTTGCTCGACAAGCTGAGCACCCTCCTTGTACGGCACCTACGTACTTTTCGCAGTTTCGGAAACTTGTTCTCCGCAATGAACGCATACCATTTTTCATCCGCTGAAGCGTCTTTGATGGCTCAGGTAGGTGTCTTAGACTTCAGCTATCGTTGAGATCCCGCGCTCTTTTGATACTCGAAATATCTGATCCGCAAAGCTCTCGAGCTCTCGTTCGTGCGAGACGATAATCACCTGTGGACACTCGAGCTCGGCGAGGATATCCTGCACTTTGAGCAGCTGTTCTTTACTGAAGCCGTCCGTGGGTTCATCAAGGATAAGCAGATTCGACTCCATCGACGTTGCGACCTTGCGCACGATCATGTTAAGCGCGAGCCGGTACGCGAGTGCCACGCTCGTTTTCTCACCGCCACTCAGATAATTCACGTTTTGCTCGTAGCCGTCCTGCTCGACAATGATGGAGAAGTCCTCATCGATGCGCGCGCTCTTTGTGGGATCTTCTACCAGCAGCTCAAACCACTGTTGGAAGAACTGATTGAACTCCTGCTGGAATGCGATCATGACGTGCCGCTCAATCGCTTCCAAGGCCTTTATGAAGTAATCTGCAAGCCAGATCCTATTTTCAGTCAAAAAGCGCGCTTTTTTGACGTCGCGCTCCTTCGCTTCAACTTCACGTTCCAGGGAGGATACGAGCTTTTTTTGCTGCTCGACGGTGGCTTCAAGTGACGACACTTCCTTTCCGATCCTCGACAGGGCATCGGCCGTTTCGCGTCTGTTGCCCTCTAAGTTTGCCAGATCCACGGCGATCTGCTTCATTCGTTCTACCTCATCGCGCGCCTTTCCTAACGACGATCCGAGCGTTGCGACCTCACGCTCGGCGGTGCGAATTTTTTCCTCGTTGCGCGCGATTTTCTGTCGTACCATCTCCGCTGGCGCTTGCAGCAGCGCAAGGTTGTCTTGCGACCGGCTGTACGCGTCAAGAGCATTGAGTAGCGCGCTGGCCTCAGTGAGACCTTTTTCTATGTCGTCGATTTGCTGCTGCTGCATATCCTTTCTGGCCTTTTCAGCTGCGATCTTTTTCGTAAACTGCGCAGCGTCGGCCTCTCGTCCACACGTTGGGCAGACCCCTTCTGCGCGAATACGCTCGTAATTTCTGAGGGCAGAATCAATAAAAGCAGCGTCCTTCGCACATTTAGCATGCGATTGACCGAGCGCGTCAATCGACGCTTTGAGCTCGCTCTCGTCTTGTTCAGTCGGCCTTTTGAGCGCTCGCAATCCTTCGATCTCCCCCTCCCGCGTCGTGAGCTCTCTAGTGGCGTCAGCGAGTTCACGCTGTGCGACCCGGATGTCGTCTTGTGCTCTTTCTGTCTGTCGTTCGAGCTGCGGAATTCTTCCCTCGGCTTGAGCAAGTGCCTCTTTCTGGCCGCGCAAATTTTTAAGTTGCTCATCAAGGGTGTCAAGCTCGCGTTGCAGCGCATCCTCATCGATCCGTTTGTGTGCGATCGTCTGTTCGGCGTGGCTGATATCACCACTCAGGGAGAGCACCTCAGCGCGCTTGGTTTCCACGTCTAACGCGGAGGCCTCGAGAATCGCGGCTCGAGTGTTGCACGCTGCTGAGACGAGTTGAGCGTTATCTCGCGCGATCTTGTAGTCCTCGATTCGGAGCACCTTGTAGAGTGTTTTTAGTCGCTCCTGTGGATTGAGCGCTAGAATTGCCTTCATCTCCTCTTGAGGGGTGAAGATCGCATAGCGATAGATCAGGCTCTGTGATCGTGGGTCTCGAGGCTCGTTGAACCTCAGTATCTCCAGGATGCGTTCCTTTAGCTCTGCTGGACTGAAACCCGTCACGCCGTTAGGCCCTTCAAGGTGCCCCTCCGCTTGTTGGACGTTGCCGCCTTTTCGCACAAGGGTCCGGCGCACAACATATTCGTCACCATCGACGGCAAATGCGAGACTAACGGAGCCTTTTGACTCGTTGGTCTTGAGCAAGGAGCCACCCTTTTGCGATCCAAGGCCGAAGAGCGCAAATTCGATAGCCATCAAAATGGTCGACTTCCCCGAACCGATGTCGCCTTCAAAGAGCGATATGCCTTGCGGGAACGCTATCGTCGCCGTCTTATAGCTCCTGACGTTTTCAAGTTTAAGCGAGCGTAGTATCACTTCTCAAAGGCTCCTTTCAGTTGAAGGACTCCGAGCGCGTCTTCGATCATGCGCGCCTCGTACTCCTTCTTGTTCTCAGCAGGGTTTTTGTCCTCTTTCAGAACCCTCAGTAGTTCAAGGGAAAGCTTGACGCCGGAATCACCCTGGAGCTCGGGAATATTGGTGTGCACGGTTCCAACATTCTCCTTGAAGAGCCGTTCTTCGATGATCGTTACGTCCTCTCCTGCGACCTTAATTGAGGCGTAGTCAGCTGAGGTGAGGCCGCGGCGACCGAGATGCACGTCGACAGCGCCGCGATCGTAAAGCAGGTTCTGCAAGTGCACAAAGTCTATGTCAGACGTCTTTCCACCGGATAATTCGCCCCGTATCTTCAATACGACGATTTTACCGTCCACGTCAAGGCTGCCAAATGATTCGGCGAGTGTGTCCTGGGCGCGCGCCGAATTGAGCCCGGTTAGACTGTATTCTTTGAACATGCTCTCGACTAAAACCGTCTCAACAAACTCAACGTCCGTGACCGTTTGATCGAAGCTTACGATGTAAAAGCCCCGCCGCTCGCCCTTAGCCGTGAACTCAAAGTCACGCCCATAGCCGGCGAAAAGCGGCCCGGGGAACACGATCCTGTCGTATCCAGGAAGGCGGTGTTCTGAGTGCTGATGAACGTGTCCACCGGCGTAGTAGTCAAAACCCTTTGGGAAGAGCGAGATAGGGATTGAGTCCATCCTGCTGAGGTACTCGGGCTTAAGCTCGTCAATGCCGGAGTGAAAGGCAAAGATCTTGAACCCGTCGAGACGTTCGAGTTCCTCTCGATCGAGCATGTCGTAATACTCGCGTTCTAACCCCATCCGTCGTGCGGAGATACCTACGAGCTTCGCGCCTGTGCGCGCGTCTACGACGCACTCGAGTTTGAGCGTGCCGTCGATGACTTGTGGCTTAACAATCTTCGTTAGGAGGCCAGCGCTTTCGATCACGTCTATAATGGACGTACTCGTCGGCGTATAATCATGGCTTCCGTAAATAGCGTAAATCGGTATGCCGTGTTCGGTAACTTCTCGCATCTTTGCAACGGCTTGCCTTACTGTGTTGAGATCCGAGGGCACCCCGACGTGGAACAGGTCCCCTGAGATGACAATGAAATCGACCTTGCGCGTAATGCACATGTCCATGGCTCGCACAAAGGCGCCGATCTCCAACTCCGCCATCTTCCCGTGTCGGTTTGCACCGAGATGGACGTCTGCCATATGGGCAAATTGATGCATCGTTGAAAGCCTCAGACAACTCTTCGGTTGGGTTTTAGGTGAATGTCGTGCTTGTCTTCACGGGTACCTCTACTGGGGTATTCTGCCACGTAGTCGTCAAAGAGTGGTACCTGGATAGGAATTGCAAATTTGGTGAATATGCTGCTTACGATAGCCTCCCCTTTGTCCAAACTACCAATCGTCGCGTAGTCCTCCTTGAGGTCTTGTGCGGCGCTACTGATGATCGCGTTTCGTTCGCTCGCCATCTCGTTTCCGAAGATGATCTTAGTATTCAGGTTTGCTAAGACCGTAGTGGGGATAACGCTCGTTAACTGGGTAATCGCCACGAGGCCGATCTTAAATTTCCTTCCTTCGCGCGCGACGGTGCTGTACGTTGTATCGCCCCCTTGACTTAGCACGTCGGCGCCGAGCACGCGCGGAGCCTCTTCGATCACGATGCTTACCACGGGCTTATCCTCGAGTTTGGAAACGCCGCTGCTCCCGGTCTCTTGTTTGTACCTTTGATACTTCGTCAAAATCTCGTTTATGACCAGGCTTCCGATAAGGAGCTCAGCTTTGTCGCTAAGCCTCGACGTATCAACGACAACGATCATTCCGCTTTCCAGCGCTGCGATCATTTCGCTGAGCGTCGACTCTCCTGAGGTGGCGCTAAAGGCTCGGTTGTAACAGATAAGGTCTCCTTGCTCGTTGACGTCTAAACCCAACGCCGTCTTAAACTTCCTTTGAAGGACGGCCGCGGTCATTGGGGCGACGTTTTCAGGTCGCTCGTCTTTAAAGATGGCTTCGATCCACTGTTTATCCTTTTTGTGGGCGAAGTAATAGCCGTACAGCGCTTCAGACTGTGGGTCGGTGAGGTTAACAAGCTCCTCAATATGCCACGGCATTATCGATTTTAGGTTAATGACAAGCGTATTTGTTCCTGCAGGGGCCGCAAGCGAGTAGTACTTAACCTTGTCTTTTGCGTCAGGGTGATTGCTCAGGCCGAGTTCTTTGCCCCTGCCGCCATAATACTCGTCGTGCGGGTCGAGGACCAACACCCCAAGGTTATCGTCGTTCACCACGCTCCACAGCAGGACCTTGACAAGGTTGCTCTTCCCTCTGCCAGTTGTTGCTGGAATGAGCACGTGATGGGTGAACAAGTCCTGCGCGTTGAGTCGTACGGGCACGTCGAGGACGTTCGACCCGCTCCGCACCTTGCCGAGGTACGCCGTGTTCTCAGGAACGTCCATAAACCGAAGATCCTCGTTAACCACGTGCCGAACTGAAGAGAAAAAGTCGGGCAGCGCCTTTGGAATCGTAACACGGTTTCCTGAAACTAAGGCGACAGCCCGAGCTTCGGCCAAAACATAGTTACGCAGACTCTCATCGAAAAACTCTAGGCTCCCCCCTCGCCCTTCAAGTTCCAGTCCCGCGGTGAGTTCAAGCACTTCTCGGGAAACTTGGCTGCCGTAGAACAGGTTGTGGACTTGAAGGATGAGTAAGCCGTTTCGGCTTTCTGCAACTAAGAGATTCCCAAGCTCTATTTTCGTATCAGTCTTCTCTCTGATGAGGATGTGCGCGACTTTGCCTGCAATGATCTGGCCGACGATTTCTAACTCTTCCATTCGTGTCACCCCAGTTTGTTTAAGACGTTATGGGCGTCCGTAGCCTTAACGTGCCGATAAAATTTCTCCCACTTGCCCATCGCTGCCATCTGCGAGCGCAGTATGGCAAAATAATGCTCTCGCTCAGAACTCGTAACTCGCGCGAAGCGGTCGGCGTCGATGAGTCCGTACGGGTATCCAGGGAACGTATAATCCGCCGAATTTCGCACGAGCTGCGTGAGAAGCTCATTGAGCTCACGCTCGTCAAGCGACAGAAATTGATCTCTTTGGATCTCTAATCTAAATATACGCTCTGAAATTGCGTTGAGTTTAACGCCGAGTATGAACACGAAGTGGTCTTTGCTCGTGCCGTCCGCTATGGGGTAGTACCATTCTGAGGTGATGCCTTTTTCAGCTGAGAGCTTGTCAAGTGCGCCGAGCAGAGAGTAGCCCGTGTCAGTGAAAAGAGCGCTCGTCTTGGAAAGTCCCCCGAGAATGACCCCTTTTTTCTGTGCCGCTTGGCTCAGCTCGGCCAGATAAGCGTACTCGTTTGGAAACGCCGTTTGAAGGGTGCCGTCGAGTAGTATAACGTCGCCAGGCGCAAGCTCATTTTCAACGACGCTCTTTGCGAGTACGAGCTCTGAGAATCGTCGAGAGATAGAACCGACCCTATAGATATCCGCGCGTTGGTTTCCGACAGTGATTGATCGATCCATCGAGCTGAAAGAGAGGTCACGTTCGCGTGGGAGTATAGCTTCTTCGCCAGCAAGTGGGAATAGTGAGGTACTGTACTGAATCTCTCCTCTCTCGAAGTCAGAAAACGTCGCAGCGAAGAACTCGATCCGTTTAGGGATTGACCTTTCAGGGATCCTTTTATTTCCGCTCCACATGCCAAAATAGACCCGGTTCAGTTGGACTGAAAAGTTGGGCGCCCCTAATACTTCTTGATTGCCGCCATCAACGAAGGCCGTTTTCTTGTCAGAATCGACGTTTTGGATTGTCTTGAATCCATCAGTCGTCAGTGGGAAAGGCTGTATACCTCGCTCAGGAAAAAAGGGGTTGCCTATGCTCTCATCGTTGAGATGGGTATCCAAGCGTTTGATAAGTTCGCTGGCAACTTGTGAAGTTTTCCTCTTCATTTTGAGACCTGTTGAAGACAACAAAGCGTTATGAGTGCAAAAATTGACAACAGTACACAGTCTTACTATTACTTGCTATTTGTCGAGTTTACTTTTGCAGATTCGGCATAACTGTGCGACTATTGTCATAACTTCCAGTCATGTGTCAATCGCTGGAGGGAATGATATATGTGCCTCGTGCACACGCCGAAAGTGTCTGGCTGTTGAGGACGCTCTTTTCAACGTATCGCAGTTTTGTCGACCTGGGAACTGTTACGCTTTCACGTACGCTAGGGACAGCTCCATCATGTACCCTGGTCGGTACTTGTACACATGCTCGTCGTGGCGATACTCGCATCTCTGGAATGGAGCCAAGGAAGATCGCCCGACCTACGCGGACGTGCTTGACATCGGCGACACGACGACTCATCATCAATTTGTAGTAAAGACCTAGCCGCCGTCAGTACGAACCCCAGGTAAGACGCGGTCCTGTTTTAAAGAGATTTGGTCAATTACAGCATAATTCGGGGCTCTCCTGGGATCAAAGTTCGCTGAGAAATTGCCAGCGGCGCGGAGACCTAATCTCCGTCGCCCAACAGTTTGTCCTCCTCATTACGGTAGGCATCCTCGTTGACTACGAGCGCATCGTAATCCGGCAGCGCCTCTATCATCCGCAAAAAATCATCATCGCATTGCGCTAAGATCTCTCTCATCTCTTGCCACGAGTCCGAGTCAACGTTATAAAGCAGGCGTTGTGCTGAACGGATGAGCTCACGCAGCTCCTCTTCGATGCCGTCGAAGTACGCCTCATACGCCTTCAGGTGAATCGCGCTCTCGTCCATGAAGCCCCGTGCGACTTCGGTCTTCGTCTTAAGGTGAAGCGCTTGGTCTCGAATCGTAGCAATCGTCTTGAAGGCTACCTCTTTGCCCGTATCGGACACGCCTACGTGGACATATTCACCCTCCTCGCCGAGCGTAATGTCCCCCAGCAGCAGGCGGTGACTGTTCGAAACGATGCGCTGCCGCAGCGCTGCTGCACGCTTGCCGCTTCCCCCCGATATGTCGTTGAGGAGGTTTTCAACAAACTGGTACTGCTTCAAGAGAACGAAGGTGCCATTGAGACATGTAAGGCGTTCACGCAGTTGCAGGTAACGCGTCTGGATGTTCGAGAGGTACACCGACAGCCGTTTCTGAGCTTCCAGGGTCGCGTGAAACTGCCGTGCTTCGTCGGGAGAGCTGATGTCCTTCACGCCCTCTTTGAGCGTGCTTAGTGTAAGTGAACTCGTGCCGTAGATCTCACGCTCGGCCTCGTAATTCGCGACGAGGAGGCCTTTCTCCCGGCCTGGGCTCGCACGCACCGCCCTTCGTAAGTCACGTCGGTACCTGTCCCGCACGACGATTACCCCCTGCTCGACGCTTGAAGGAGGTCTTTTATGTGCTGCAGCTCCTCTTGCACGCTCGTAAGCTCGATCCCCTTTAGCAGCGAGTTGACAAGTGCGATCTCGGTCATCGCCGCGTGCTCGTCTAACTCACCCGCCCTGAAGCGCTGCAGGGTAGAAAGCTGCAGCGTAACGAGATCGTCAGCGCGCACCGTGCCATCGCCGTTGCCCTGCTGCCCGGTATGGGCGGTTCTCTCCGACACCTTTCGGTTCCTTCGCGAAGCAACGAGACCGCGCAGCGCCTTTTGGTCCGCGATCTCATCATCGTCGCGCACAGTGAGCGCTGGACGCGCCCCGTCAACGCGGGCGTGCAGCTTGATCTTTATGTCGTAGAGCTTGGGAGTCGGCACGTCGGCAAGGTCGCGTTTTTGCAGCTCCTCGGTCACCCGCTTGAGTTCGATGCCGCAGCTTTCGATTTGTGCCTGCGCGGTCAGTCGGTGCCGCTCCAGGAGCGCATCGAGTTCTATCGCCTTTAGGTTCTCGATCTGTTCCTTGTGTTTGCGTTCCCAATTCACGAGCGTCTGCCTTCCGACCGAAAGCTCATCTGCGATGGTCCGCAGCGACTTGCCTTGAGCTCGCAGCTCAAGGAATCGGTTTTTTGTATCGGTATCTATCATGTCTAAACCTCATCCGTCAGGTCTCACGTTCGAAGCGGCGACTACGAGGAAAGACACAGAAAAAAAGCCAAAACTATTATACGAAATAGTCCCAACAGTGTTACCGTATCTAGTGTGTGCGAAGGCAGACCACGTTGATCCTAATCAAATGCGCGGCCTGCTTTCGCCTCTTTATCGCTTTCGAAGTGACCTTTTTTTACGTTATTCCATGCAACGCAATAGTAAATCAATGTTGGGATTCTGACGGTAAGGCTCCGTCCGTAGGGCTTTCGTTGATTGTCTTGCTGTTGTTAGCGTCGAATCGCCGCTA
>PMIN01000184.1:902-6714 GCA_003158275.1 Methanobacteriota archaeon | reverse complement strand
CAGCTTCTCGGTCAACGCGGGGTTGCAAGCGCCACCGTCAACTTTGCACTGGGACAAGCTACGATAACGTATGATGCTGACACGGTTGCCCCTAAACAGCTCGTGCAGGCTATACGAGATGTAGGCTATGACGTCGACACGGAGCGGGCAGAACTTGAAGTTGTGGGCATCGTGTGCGCCTCGTGCGTTATGGCGATAGAGGCAGCCTTGAAAGAAATTCCAGGCGTCATCGATGAGAGCGTGAATCCGGTGACTGCCAAGGCGGTCATCGACTATGATCCCTCAATCGTGACTGTTGACAAGCTCATACAAATAATACGAAACACCGGCTATGACGTCGCAGAAGTTCCGCAAATAGCGGAAACAGCACGGCTTGACCGGGAACGGGCGTCTCGAGAACGTGAGATCGCACAGTATCGAAATCGCTTGATTTTCACGATAGCCTTCGGGATACCTCTCCTTTTGGGGATGCTCGCTCCTTACGTTGCTTCCATCCCGGTGTTCTTTATGAACTCCGTGTTCCAGTTTTTGGTCGCGACTCCCGTCATGATTATCGTTGGTTATGGGTTTTACCGGAGGGCCCTCATCTCGGTCGCGCACAGGGGCGCGAATATGGACGTTCTTATTTCGTTAGGGACGATCGCCGCATATGCGTACAGCACGGCGACCACCTTTTTCATTCCGGGGTACACGTATTTCGACACCTCAGTGTTCATATTCGCATTCGTGCTCCTCGGCCGCTATCTTGAAGCTCGCGCGAAAGGCAGCACGTCTGAGGCAATACGGACGCTTTTGCAGCTAAAGCCNNGGTCGGCGATATTGTTCTTGTTCGCTCGGGTTCAAAGATTCCGGTTGACGGTATCGTCGCCGAGGGGCAGTCTGCCGTTGATGAGTCTTTACTTACCGGCGAAGCTGTGCCCGTCGATAAACAGCCCGGGGATGAAGTGATCGGTGCGACGATCAATCGCGAAGGACTGCTGAAAATAAAGGCGACGAGGGTCGGGGCAGACACTACGTTAGCACAGATTATCCGGCTCGTGGATATGGCCCAAACGTCAAAAGCGCCCATACAGCGGTTTGCAGATCGAGCGGCAAGCTATTTTGTTCCGGGCGTCGTAGCAGCAGCTCTTCTCACATTTGCGGCCTGGACGTTTTTGGGGCTACCGTCAAATGATGTCCTCTTGCGTACGATCGCTGTACTCGTCATTGCCTGTCCGTGCGCGTTGGGGCTGGCGACGCCAACCGCAGTGATGGTCGGAACTGGTCTCGGTGCCGAAAACGGCATTCTGATCAAAGGGGGTGAATACCTTGAGCGTGCCGAGGACATCGATACAATCGTGTTTGATAAGACCGGAACGCTTACCGAAGGTGTCCTCACCGTGACAAACGTCTTTGGCGACGCGGCATTGTCGGAAGCAGACATCCTGCGGTTTGCCGCCAGCGCTGAGCGGGGCTCCGAACATCCGCTCGCGCGAGCAGTATTACGCCGTGCCGCGGAAATGGGCATAGACTCGAGCCCTCCACAGGATTTCAAAGCTGTGGGGGGGCAGGGGGTTACAGCGTCGGTAAATGGTGACGAGGTTGCCCTTGGCAACCAGGCGCTCATGCATGCACGCGGCATAGAAGTCAGACAGGGTGCCACGATCCGCGAATTAGAGGCGCAAGGGAAGACCGTCATGCTGCTTGCGGTCAACGGTACGCTAGCAGGAGGCATTGCGCTAGCTGATAGAGTTCGAGGCGAAGCCGCCGGCGTCGTTGCGGAACTGCAGGACATGGGAATTCAATCAGGCATGCTGACGGGCGACAATCAGACGGCCGCGCTTGCAATCGCAACTCAGATCGGAATCCGAAGCGTGCGCGCTGAAGTGCTCCCGCAGGGCAAAACCGCTGAAATTGAACGTTTTATGGAGGGTGGCAATGTCGTGGCGATGGTGGGTGACGGCATCAACGATGCAGCCGCGCTCGCTGAGGCTGATGTCGGCATCGCAATCGGTACCGGCACCGACGTTGCCATTGAAGCATCCGATATCACACTGCTGCAAGCAGACTTGCACGGCGTCGTGGCGAGCATTAAGCTTTCAAAAAGGACGATGACGACGATTCGTCAGAACTTCGGCTGGGCGCTTGTTTACAATTCAATCGGTATCCCGGTAGCGGCGCTGGGGTTTCTACGCCCTGAGTTCGCAGCAGCGGCTATGGCGATGAGTTCGGTATCTGTAGTCGCAAACTCACTGCGTCTCAAACGATACAAGCTCAACTGAACAGCTTCTAGCGATGACTACTCACTCGTATGAACGTGACCCGATCAAGCCACCCTTGCCGCGATCTCGGGTCACCGAATCAATCCGTACGTTTTTCCCGCGCTTCGGGAGACCATGCGGGCCGAGACGCTAGGTTTATGAGGGCGTCTCTTCATAGGACTGTTGATTGGATGGCATAGGCACAGATGGCGACGCGCTTTAAAACGGGCTCAGCACACCGCTCACGGCTTCTGTATAACGGGGCGATAATAGACGCACATAATCACATCGGCATGGACTTAGAGGGAGTCACACAGCTGCCCCAATCCCTTCTGCGTAAGATGGAACAATCGCACGTTCAAAAGTGCATAATCTTCCCGTTCAACGAGATCAAGCCTGGCAAAGCGTTTTCGACTGCAAATGATTACATAGCGAAAGTCGTCGCAGCTCACCCTGAAAAATTCATCGGATTTGCCCGCACAGATCCTCAGCATCCACTCGCAGTCGACGAGGTCCGGCGAGCGGTCAAGCAGCTGGGATTGAAAGGGTTGAAACTCCATCCGCGCAGCCAGATGTTCAATCCATCCGATGAGCAAACGCTGCCTCTACTTGAGGCGTGTGTAGGGCTCCGTGTGCCGATACTGTTTCATTCTGGCTACGCATACGATCCGATTCCACCTATGATTGGTCAAGTGGCGCAAAGCTTTCCCGAGCTCTCGATTATTATGGGCCACATGGGTTGCTCAGAAGTCTGTACGCCAACCGGCGTCGAAGAAGCCATTCAGGTCGCGCGTGGCAACGACAACGTTTACTTAGAGACCTCTCGCGTCATGCTAACTTCTTGCATTGCCAAAGCCGTTCAGGTTATTGGGGATACCAGGGTGTTGTTTGGCTCTGATACACCTTACGGTTCGCAACTGGATGAAATAGCGACGATTCTGCGGACGGGATTATCGGAAACGTCTCTGAGTCGGGTATTTTCGGAAAACATTATGGAACTGCTCCGCTAGGATCGCGCGGGGGATTTACTCAAGCGCATACGAAAGGGCTTTATAAGTCAGCAGAGCACTTCTCGCTCATGGGTTCAGTCGACGATTATATAGCGCAAGCGATTGACCGCTTGAACAGCGACGACATAGGTGCAGCGATTCAAATGTACCGTGAAGCGCTCAAACTAGACCCGAGCGATCCTACGGCATTGACCGGACTTGGGGCTGCACTCGACGAGTCAGGAGAGCTGGAAAGCGCGATAGATTGCTACCGAAAAGCGCTAAAAGCTGCTCCTGATGATGTTATTGCACGCAGCGGCTTAGGCGTTGTCTATGAGCAACAGGGCGATATCGATGTTGCCGCGCGGGAGTATCGCGCTGCATTGTCCATTGACCAACAAACTGCCTTCTTACACATTGCCTACGCTCGGGATCGGCACCAAAAGCGCCTCTTAAGGGAAAAAGAGGGATACGAGTTAAAAGTCAAAGAGCTGGCAGAGCTCATTGACCGCTACGCGAGCATTACTGAAGCGGTCGATCGAGATGTCGCAAAGTACTTTCCAAAGTAACGTGCTTCCGCTTGTCAGCGAAGACTACTTGGCGGCCGGTGGCTGGCCGACTAGAACTGCCTTAACGAAGTGAAGGGGGTTGCTATGTACGACCTAAGGGCCATTGGCACGGTGCAGTCGGCAGTGACGCAATCACGTGATATGCCACTGCAGGGCGTTCCGGCAGTCATCAACGTGTTTGATGAGTTTGCGGCGGGGCTGACAGGCTTAGAGAGCGATACGCACATAAATGTCATCGGCTGGTTTGACAAGGCTGATAGAGCGCCACTGATGGTAAGGCCGCGAAAAATAAACCCTCAGCTCGAAAAGCGCGGCGTTTTTTCTCTGCGCTCGCCTGTACGGCCAAATCCACTGTCGCTCAGTGCCACACATCTAGTAAAGGTGGACGGTCCACTCCTATACGTCGAACCGCTTGATCTTATCGACGGATCACCGGTCGTGGACATCAAGCCGTATTCAGCCGGATGGGACGCCATTTTTTGGGCAAGAGACACACACTCTGCGTATATTACTCAACACATGGCGGAAGGAGACGTGCTCGCGGAACTTTTCCGAGAAGCGTTCAATTTTCACGGAGAGAAATGCGCGGCGATAGCAGTTTCGGCGAAGATCGCGTACGAAGCTGCACAGGCGCTTGAAGCAAACGTGCGCGACATCCGTCTCCGGCTTCCGCGAAACGTGAACCCTCACTTGGCTGACGGTCTCGTTGGCGTGTCAAAGGCTACAATGGGCAACGCCAGGCTCACGTTTTCCGAAGATCCGGACATTCGTATTTGGGCCGCTACTCGGTCAGTTAGTTATCGTGTGTTCGACATATCTGACTCAGATGCGCAACACGTTCTTCGAATGAGCGCCGATCAACTGTTCTCGAAGCAGTAGTTCGCGTTGAGCGTTCCGTGTTGCACTGGTTTAACCTCCTTGAGGTGCTTGCCTTTGCCGCATCAGTAGGCAAAGGTCCGCTGCAAGCTGGCTTGGGAACGCCCCGCTTGTGACACAAAGTATTATATTTTCTGTGCATGACGTGCTTGTATGGAAGAAGCTCTCTCTGTTCGCGTCACGTACCTGAGCCACTCGTGTTTCGAGGTGCAAGACGTCGATCATACTCTCTTGATTGATCCATTTTTTAGCAAAGAAAACCCAAACGCGCCCAGTTACGCCGGAAAACCCGATATCGTGCTTATCACGCACGAGCACTTTGACCACACCACTGCTGAAGGGTTTAGCGCGACGGTAGTCGTGCCGCCAACCATGGCAGGAAGATTCCGCAAGGCGGTTGTCATGGAACGCGGGCAAACTAGGCTTGTTGAAGGGGTTCGCGTAACCATGGTCGGCGCGTGCCATCATCAGAGCAAGTATCCAACCGGCTACGTCTTCGAACTCGGGGGCGTTCGATTCGCACATCTCGGCGACACCTATTTGGATGGCGTTCAACCTTTGGAGAACGTCGCCGTGCTATTCATCCCAATAGGCGGCTTTTTCACGATGAACGTAGAAGAGGCGCTTGAAGCTCTCGACATCATTAAGCCCGATGTCGCCATTCCGATGCACTTCAACACATTCAGTCAGATCAAAGCAGATCCGCAGCGATTTAAGCAACTAGCCGAAAACGCAGGCCACCGGGTCACCGTGCTTCCGGTAGGGGGGACGGCGGCCTTCTAGGCCGATCTTGTCGATTGATTCTACAGGTCGCAGTGTTCAAGGCCGACTGAGCTGTATGGTGGACGGGATAGAGTAATCGATGGAGCAGTGCCGGGTTTCAGCACCGGTTGCCTGGCGTCTGACGCGCTTTGCTCAGCGGCTTGATCCGACGCGTTTCACTGAAACGATTGAGCGGATTCAACCCGCGCACATAGCGCTCGCTTTGTATTCCACGCCTTCCCTGTTAATCGATTTTGCGCGGGCTGCGCATCCCACGTCCTTGAGTCAAGAGAACTGAGATCGATCGTCACATCAGACGAGAGAACCCTTCGCGTGGCATTTTTTGGGGTTGCTACTGCAAAAAGAATCTACGCTA
>PMIN01000184.1:0-878 GCA_003158275.1 Methanobacteriota archaeon | reverse complement strand
TGGCCCTATCGAGGGAATTGCGGCGAGTACATATTCTTGCTGCTCTTGAAACGTCTTTAGGATCTTCTTTCCGTGCACGCGAGGAGTTCGCTTTTTTTCCAGTTGTTCTCGTTCTGTGATCACAAAAAGTTGCATGGCCGTTTCGGCAGCGTTGCGTGAGCATATTATCGGCACCCCCAGATCCACGGTAATAGCAGCGAGCATGCCACGGATCGCATTAGGGTGCATGTCTGTCTGCGTGAAGAGGTCAGGTCCTTCGATGACGATGAGGGGCCGTTCGTAGTTTGTAGCGAGCTCTTGGATTTGAGCTAGAAGATCACGGCCCGTCAGCGATGCAGCGAAGTCACGGTCAGTTTTCCGCTCCACAGCGACTCGGTCACTCAAGATGTAGTCTGCGACAGGAAGCGCACGACAGTCAACGATAGCCCCAAGCGCTTGAAGCTCTTCTATAACCCCTGATCGAGCTTCTCGATGGTCGGCGACAATCTGTATCGCACTTGTGCCTATCTTTTTTTCGTGGGAATCAAAGTCCAGTAGCGTCTTTTGTTGCTCTTCAGAGAGAGCGCCCGCCGGTCTATTTGCCGTGTCAGGATCTCGACCTTTATTTTGAGTGCCCCGAACGTCATCTTCCGCGTGGAAGCTGCATTGGGTCTCCAATCGTGCGTGCGTTGATGTGAGATCGTCTGCGTCACTCAGCGGCGTTCGACGAGCTAATTGTCCGCGCCCGCTTTCGGCATCAATTTGAACGCGCTCCGCGACCTGAGCGTGCTCTGCGCTCATACGCTTCATTTCGGCACTCATCACGCGCTTTTTTCGGGTGCTCGAAAAGCTGTACGCCTCGTCCCGCGTACCTTTTGTCACCTGAACTACTATACGAC
>PMIN01000218.1 GCA_003158275.1 Methanobacteriota archaeon | reverse complement strand
ATCTCACCTCTACTTTTTTTTCCTAATTAAGAAACGCAAAACTCCTTCATTGTTCTCGAATTTCACCAGTTCATGACCGGTCCGCTTCACAAACCGCGGGATATCTTCCTCCGCAGCTGGATCGTCTGCGATCACCTCAAGCACTTCACCAACTTTGATACTATCGATGCCCTCCCGTGTTTTAAACAGCGGGACAGGACAGTATAATCCAACCATATCGATACTTTTTGCGGGTAGTTGATCCGTCATGATCATCCATCTCCAGAAACTTACTAGGGGCGTTGTTCTACTAGAAAATACTCCTTCCACATTGAAATCGTGGTACTCTCTTTTGTAAACGCAATGGCTAATGCATAACGTTGTCGCCTGATGTGCACGAGAGGCTACAGCTACTGCTGGACTGCAGCCTCAGCGTGCGCAGGTTCAGGTAGTCACTGCTGTCTGCTGCGAGGATTCTAGGAGAAAGATCCGTTCGTTTCTACCGACAACATAGCATTGTGCATGACTATATAGGACGTGGAGCCTCTTGAGTGTGCTTGTTGCGACAATTTTGGCACTTTCTAACCGCCCCCGCGCTGCGAATAATACACCTAATGCTTAAACCTCAAAAAAGCTCAAGCAGTCACGACCTCGACTCGTTCCGACGAAAAAAAAATCGAGTGTTGGCAAAAACCTATAAAGATATGGCAAACGTGTTGAATGCAAGACTAAAGCGCGATTAAGTCGCGCTTGCTTACGCTGGTTATCTGGGGGTTGATAATAGATGAATGTGCCAATCGTCTACGCACATCCAAATCAGCACTCGTATAATGCGACGATGCGGACTGTAGCTGTCGATGCACTCACTGAAGCGGGGCACGCCGTACAGGTCTCGGACCTATACGCAATGCACTTCAAGCCGACGCTCGACGAATCTGATTTCAAGGACCGGCAGAAGCCGGATTATTCCGATCTGCTGATCGAACAATATCACGCTGCAATGAGCCGCACGTTCTCTGATGATATCGCTCGGTAGATAGAGAAGGTAGAGTGGGCTAACCTCATCATCTTCCAGTTTCCTCTGTGGTGGTCGTCTTTCCCAGCGATCTAAAGGGTTGGTGCGTTGGGTGTTTGCGAACAGGGTCGTTGTCAGCCTGCAGACGTACGATCCGCTACTCGTCGGGAAGAAGGCGTTGTGTGCGTTAACGACGGGGGCAGCGAAGCTATGTACACGCCTGAGGGGCTGCCGGAGACATAGATGTGTTACTCACCTTCGCGCGTGGGATGTTTCGCACTGCAGGCGTGGAGTTTCTGCCGCCTTTTATCGCCTACGGGGTGCCTGGGCTCACGTCAAATCGGGCTCGTGAGAGTTGTGCAACTTTTCGTGAGAGTTGTGCAACTTTTTTTCCTCGTTGTGCTTCTTTTTCGCCATAATCCTCGAATCCGAGAAACCCTCAATGAACGGCTCCAATGCTACCGATTGGAAAAAGGACAGTGGGCTCGGCCGGATCCTAACCGGCGACCTCCGCCGTGTGAAGACGGAGGCTTTAGCGCTCGGGAGGGCGTTCTCGTGCTTATCTGCGGCGCTTTTTGACGCCGAAGAGATGACCACAAGGAAGGCAAGTGCTCCATCGTGAACCGTCTGAAAGATGCGCGTTGGCACACCTACAAGCCCTGAAAACGTGGAGGGAAGCCGAATTGCGGGGTAGTCGTGTCCTGCCTTGGCGTTGTGGAGCGAGATTTTGCTGCGACGGACTTCTAGCAGCTCGTGATTTGGTATCGCAATATCATAATATGCGCAATTTTCAGTGGCTAGCATCGTACGTGCAAAGTCGGCGCTGCCATTTAGTCGTCACGAATAGCCTTTCGCGACTCAGCACAAATCACATGCAAAGCGTCCAATCGCCGCCTCAAAATTATACACTTGACGTGACTTGCCGCTCTCACGGTGGGTTGCCTTAACGATAGCAAAGTTTCAAAGCTGCTGCTTTTTTAACGAAAAACCGCCTATATGGGGTGGGATGACGGAGAAAAAGTATACCGAAAGCACTAAGGCCGTGCGTAGGCGGGGGAATGGTTGTTGTGGGGCACTTTGGCACGTCCTTTTCCGTGGAAGCGCTCTGTGCAACCTCAAAGGCTTTGGACAATGCCCAGAGCACTTGGTGTAACGCTCGTCGTGCCCGTTGAGCCTCAAATTACGTGAGCGTTGGGGGGGCATTGCGCGGCAAGGCTGACGTACTAGCCGGGCACGAAGTTTTGCCACGCAACGGCGCTCCGCTATCCGAGCGGTGATCCGAGTGAAGTTATTGATGTTTGATACGAACGATTTCTGGTATAAAACGTTTGAAAAGACCGTCGATCACGTCAGCTCGATAGATACAGAAGCATCAGTCCAGGACTCACTTGTAATCTTCATAAATGTCGAGAAAGAGGACGAGGCGCAACGGAACAGAGTCGTTAAAAAAGCGGTTGAAAACATCAGCTGGCTGGCGAGAAAGACAGATCGAAAAAGGGTCGTTCTCCACTCATTTGCTCATCTCTCGGAAAGCAAGTCGAGCACAACGTTTGCCGAGGCAGTGTTCAAATCAATCATGGATGCGCTCTGTGCGAAAGGACTTGAAACTCGCATGACGCCTTTTGGCTATTTCCTCGAATTTACAATTCATGTCAGGGGAGAATCTCTCGCAAAGGTATGGAAGTCCATCTAAGGGAAAAGGTTCATCAAACGTGGGCGTCTGCGACGCATCTTGCGCGGGCACTTACGTCTGTGGTTTTGCAAAAACGAACCCATAATGGTAGGGCTTAAGGTCGTGACTGCTCAGGTAGGTAAATCCCGCTTTTAGTGCCCACTCATAACACTGCTCAGGTTTCGGTCGGATGTCCATCGGCGGCCCCCGTGGAGTGCCGCTATCATAATTCCAATGAATGATGCCGACACTCCCTTTTGGCCTTAGGATGCGATAGGCTTCGTTCAGAATGCGCTCAGGTCTCTCGTCGTGCAGTATATTAAAAAGCATCACGTAATCCACGCTCACGTCGGCGAGTCCTGACCCGTCGGCGATAAAGTCGCGAAGCATTAACACTATGTTCGCAAGCCCGCTGCCCTGCGCGCGTTCTTTTACCGTACTGATCATTTCCTGCTCTATGTCGATCGCATATATGTCACCGAATATAAGCGTCGCTGCAGGGATGGTGAACGTGCCGTAGCCGCACCCAAACTCGGCCACGTCGACGACTGTACCATCAATCCCGAGTGCACTCAGAACTTCAAATGGCTCGAAGAAACCCTCCCACACCTCTTCAGCGGGGATGTCACTCTCGCGCACTTTCATGGTGATCAGATAAATACAGCATCGATCCGACCCACCTATCGGATCTTTCGCTCGCTGAGCAGTATGTTGACATTAAGATAAAGAGTTAGCTTGTTACGCCCTCAATCGCAGCAATTATTGGTATACACGTTCATTTTGAAAGATGCCGCGCGTAGGAAAAGTGAGCCGTTTGACTGCGATGACCCGTTCTTTCCGTCAAAAAATGCGATGATGAGAAGAGACTGGGAAATATATGCAAGAACGGGAAGTGGCTCGCCGCGCTTCCCGGGGTATTACGAGTCGGAATAGCTTTTCGAACACTTAAAAGGTTTTAAGTTTGCGTTAGTCAAATTACGTTTTTGAATTAGCTATGCGAGGCACACTTAACGGAGGCGGAAAGTGGTTCGACTTATTGACGACAGGGATTACGAAATACTTCTTCACGACATAAGTTTCACCCAAGGTGCCAAATACATCGCAGAGAACGCAGAAGAGGTCTACTATGTGGAGCCAGGCTACAAGATCTTCGGTAAACGTCTTGTCGGCACCACCGCGATTCCTGTTGGCATCGCCCGGGATCGCATACTCTTAGTCTATATCACGCCGCCGTATTATCGAGGGTACCTCTTGGTGCTCCCTTGGGATGAAGAGGAAGTGGCTAAGCTAAGACAACTCAAAAAGAATCAAAAGAAAAGATAGCCCCACAAGAAAGTATCTAAACCCCCTAAACTGTTCTGGCTCTCGACATCGTTATCGTGCCTCGGAATCTTCGATTCTCATCATACTCTCGATATACGCATCAAGGTGCACTGCCTCGGCGAGTTCCGCAGTCCCCATGGCGTTTCAGACGAGCCTTTGGCAGGAGAAGCAGCCTGGCTGTGCGTTTTATGCAGA
>PMIN01000013.1 GCA_003158275.1 Methanobacteriota archaeon | reverse complement strand
AACTCCTTCATTGTTCTCGAATTTCACCAGTTCATGACCGGTCCGCTTCACAAACCGCGGGATATCTTCCTCCGCAGCTGGGTCGTCTGCGATCACCTCAAGCACTTCACCAACTTTGATACTATCGATGCCCTCCCGTGTTTTAAACAGCGGGACAGGACAGTATAGTCCAACCATATCGATACTTTTTGCGGGTAGTTGATCCGCCATGATCATCCATCTCCAGAAACTTACTAGGGGCGTTGTTCTACTAGAAAATACTCCTTCCACATTGAAATCGTGGTACTCTCTTTTGTAATCGCAATGGCTAATGTGCAACGTTGTCGCCTGATGTGCACGAGAGGCTACAGCTACTGCTGGACTGCAGCCTCAGCGTGCGCAGGTTCAGGTAGTCACTGCTGTCTGCTGGGAGGATTCTAGGAGAAAGATCCGTTCGTTTCTACCGACAACATAGCATTGTGCGACATTGACTATATAGGACGTGGAGCCTCTTGAGTGTGCTTGTTGCGACAATTTTGGCACTTTCTAACCGCCCCCGCGCTGCGAATAATACACCTAATGCTTAAGCCTCCAGTACTCGTCTTTCTGGGCCACAATTGCCCGGCGGATCCTTTCGATGATCACCGGACCATCCCATTCTCTTCCTGCCTTTTTTGTAATGTACTGTTCAATACTCTGCGCAAGGACGTGAGGGGCGCTTCTTTCAGTAAAAAATGCATCCTGCCGTTTACTCTCCTCTTGGTTCAGAAGGTATGGCTGTGCCGGGGGAATCTGGGAAATCTCAAAATCCCCTTCGATTTCTTTTGCCATGCGTCCGAGAGCCGGAAGTTTCGATGAAATGATCGGAACGGCTCGAGCGCCCCGAGCCATGTTCGACGCCGTGCAGTCCTGCGTAACCGACTGTTGGGGCTACTACTCTTGTCGCGCTGATCGGTACAAGTTTCAATTATCCAAGAGTTGCTTGCGGGCTTAACTATTCCGTAGGGGGCGCGCTCGGATGGTCTACGATCCGGTACAACCGGACCGCCACTACAAACACCCACAGCAGGAACAAGCCGATCGTGCATCGCTCTAACAACCCGAGTATCTCGCTGCCTTGTGCGGTGGCTATGGCTGTGGCCACGCCCGTGATGACGATCAGTGCGCCGGTTACGAGGGAGTAAGTGGAGAATCGCGACCAGTGCTCATCCCGTCTAAATGCGACGCCCATCAAAAAGACGAGCACGATCGTAAATGCGGACTCAACGCCTGCTAACGCTATGTGCATTTGACCCGCGAACGTCAGTGGCGTGCCCCTCGGATCTTGGGGGAAAAACAACGTCATAAGCAACCCGGCAACTCCTGTGGCCGCTAACAAGATGGCGCCTGCTCGATAACTGCGCAGCGCATTCCGCACCTGATAGAGCCCTACCGCAAAAATGACGATCAAGATATTGTAGAGATCAAATAGAGGATCAAGCAGCGTTTTATAGGGCGCTCCTGCTTCGATCAGCTCGCTAATAGCATTTGATACGTGACTGTAATGAGGGGTTAAGATGCCTCCGAGAACTACAGTGAACACATAGAGCAGAGGAGCGAGGATCCCGCAGACGGCGAGCAGCCTGTATTTCATGGGCGTGGATTAAATCCTGCTGGACTTTAAAAACGTATTCATGTGGACAAGAACGTGAGCTTGCCGAACAATTGACTGGCATTTAATGTTAAGGCTCGAACCAGGTTCTCATCGCTTCCAGAAATAAGCATCACGCGATAGCCAGTGAGGCGGTGAGCAGCAACGCGAGGCCGATGATATCGGCCGCCGCATGCGCAGCCCAGGCCACAAACACGTTGCGCGATCGCGAAAATATCAACCCGTACACCACGCTATCGAGGAACACAAAGCCCACGTCGACGCCGACGATCACCGGAGCGCCGCTCGACAGGTGTGACAGGGCGAACAGCACGGATACGCCAACAATGGCAGGAAGCTGGCCGATGAACCAGCTAAACCGCTCTTGGAAGAGGCCTCTAAAGACGAGCTCTTCGCGAAGTGTGAGCACCAGAATGAGGGGTATGAGGATGCCGAGGTTGCTGAACTGGGGCACTCGCCCAGACGTGTGACTGAGCGCGTCAGGGAGCAACAGGTAGTAGAGCGTAACGGGGATAAGTTGGAGCACGATCACCACGGCGAGAAAAAGGCGCCAGTTCGCCGCAAGATCGGCAATGAACCCGTGACGCTTTATCCCGAGCTCACGCCAAGGGCGATGTCGTGCCAGCTTCTCAGCGAACAGATAGATGATCGGAAAGCTTAGGGCAATAAGTTCGAGCAGCCCTGCGATCGACGGAAGAAACGGCGCGAGTAACAGCGGGACAAACGTAATGAGCAGGACGATAGTGGTTTCATATAGGATCCAGCGCTGCCGCGGGGCCGCCTGCTGATCGGGGGAAGCGAGCGAGGAGCGACGATCTGTTTTCGCCTGGACCCGCACCATCGCGTGGCTGATTATCGCGATCTGATTAATACCTGCCGAAATCAAACGGCATGTGTCTAAAATGAAACGGTGCGCCGACCGTATACAATGGGTATGCCTACGGCGCTTAAGAGACCTTAAAAGCAACGTTTATCTAGGAGACAAGGCACACAGAAAGCGCGCGATGACAACGGATCAATAGAGCAAGGCAATATTCAAATTGTCACTAATCTTAGCGCTTTTTGCCGCAGTGATCAGCTATTTTGGCGTTTTTGCTTAGGGCACCTATTCCAGAGAGACGGCGAAATACGCCGCTCAGGGAATCGGACAACACGTGGTGAAGAAGAAGAACAAGGGATGCTGTCGCATCACCTGTTGCAGGCCTCCGGAACTTGCTGCTGATTGACCCGACGCCTCGAAAGGTTCCATGAAAACAATCCTCTCGGTCATTTTCACTCATTGCTCTTTGCAAATAACTGTTTCTTTCCTCTGTATCTGACAACCTTTTGCCGCCTACCTCAACACAGTGCTGCTCTCACGGTGGGTTGCCTTAACGACAGCAAAGTTTCAAAGCTGCTGCTTTTTTAACGAAAAACCGCCTATATGGGGTGGGATGACGGAGAAAAAGTATACCGAAAGCACTAAGGCCGTGCGTAGGCGGGGGAAGGGTTGTTGTGGGGCACTTTGGCACGTCCTTTTCCGTGGAAGCGCTCTGTGCAACCTCAAAGGCTTTGGACAATGCCCAGAGCACTTGGTGTAACGCTCTTCGTGCTCGTTGAGCCTCAAATTACGTGAGCGCTGGGAGGGGCATTGCGCGGCAAGGCTGACGTACTAGCCGGGCACGAAGTTTTGCCACGCAACGGCGCTCCGCTATCCAAGCGGTGATCCGAGTGAAGTTATTGATGTTTGATACGAACGATTTCTGGTATAAAACGTTTGAAAAGACCGTCGATCACGTCATCTCGATAGATACAGAAGCATCAGTCCAGGACTCACTTGTAATCTTCATAAATGTCGAGAAAGAGGACGAGGCGCAACGGAACAGAGTCGTTAAAAAAGCGGTTGAAAACATCAGCTGGCTGGCGAGAAAGACAGATCGAAAAAGGGTTGTTCTCCACTCATTTGCTCATCTCTCGGAAAGCAAGTCGAGCACAACGTTTGCCGAGGCAGTGTTCAAATCAATCATGGATGCGCTCTGTGCGAAAGGACTTGAAACTCGCATGACGCCTTTTGGCTATTTTCTCGAATTTACAATTCATGTCAGGGGAGAATCTCTCGCAAAGGTATGGAAGTCCATCTAAGGAGAAGATCCATCAAACGTGGGCGTCTGCGACGCATCTTGCGCGGGCACTTACGTCTGTGGTTTTGCAAAAACGAACCCATAATGGTAGGGCTTAAGGTCGTGACTGCTCAGATAGGTAAATCCCGCTTTTAGTGCCCACTCATAACACTGCTCAGGTTTCGGTCGGATGTCCATCGGCGGCCCCCGTGGAGTGCCGCTATCATAATTCCAATGAATGATGCCGACACTCCCTTTTGGCCTTAGGATGCGATAGGCTTCGTTCAGAATGCGCTCAGGTCTCTCGTCGTGCAGTATATTAAAAAGCATCACGTAATCCACGCTCACGTCGGCGAGTCCTGACCCGTCGGCGATAAAGTCGCGAAGCATTAACACTATATTCGCAAGCCCGCTGCCCTGCGCGCGTTCTTTTACCGTACTGATCATTTCCTGCTCTATGTCGATCGCATATATGTCACCGGATATAAGCGTCGCTGTAGGGATGGTGAACGTGCCGTAGCCGCACCCAAACTCGGCCACGTCGACGACCGTATCATCAATCCCGAGGGCACTCAGAACTTCAAATGGCTCGAAGAAACCCTTCCACACCTCTTCTGCGGGGATGTCACTCTCGCGCACTTTCATGGTGATCTGATAAATACAGCATCGCTCCGACCCACCTATCGGATCTTTCGCTCGCTGAGCAGTATGTTGACATTAAGATA
>PMIN01000166.1:6632-39423 GCA_003158275.1 Methanobacteriota archaeon | reverse complement strand
GCCCACACAATTGCGCGTGATTATTCTTCCCTTGTTCGAGCCTTCGAGGATACGGCACTTGACCTGTTTCGCCTCTCCGTGCATCCCCGTGTTTCCTACTATTTCGATTATTTCTGCAGGCGTTGCATCGTTGTATTCTGCCACCGCCACGTCCTCCGGGATTCTCTACTAAGTTTAGCCTGAGCGAATTGTTTTAAGCTGCTCGACCACTTCATCGACAAGAGCCTTGCTCTTTCCCGCATCGATAATTGCGGCCGCCGCTGAGCCGACGTCTAGCCCTGACGCAGCGCCGAGATCAGTCTGTCTTTTTACGTAGACGTACGATATGCCCTTCTCGTCGCAAAGTGGTGGAATATGTGCTACGATTTCCTCTGGCTGCACGTCGATGCTAATCAATACAAGTTGGACAATACCCCGTTCGATCGCCTTAGTAACCTCGTTGGTGCCCTTTTTTATTTTACCCGTGTCACGCGCACTTTCGAGGGCTTCTAACGCCTTGTTTGCGATTTCGTCAGGGACGTCAAATTTCACAAAGATTGGTTTTGCCATGCTAACATACCTCTTTCAGGATCACACAGTCGCGCGAATCCTATCATCATTCATCGATATAGATGCTCTGCTTGCAACTCAAAAAGCCGTATCGATCAAGCATTTCATCATATAAATAGCCGCTTGCGATGTCGTGTTGGTGTCCTCATTTTATATGTTTATCTATCCATGCTTTTTCGATAGCGCATTGAACTCGGCTAAGTCGCTAAGAGGCACTCTGACGCTAGCGCTGTTTTCGTTCAAACCCGCTTATTTCAGAATAGCCGGACGGCAGAAACTTGGCTATTTGATTCACGGTAACAGCCGTTCTCAGGCCCTTTTTCTCATCTTCGCGTGCTTTAGCGAGAAGCTCTCGCGATACCATCTTTGCGACATCACTCTGGTTGTATTTGCCCGGCTCGAGCGCGACAGCCAGTTTAGCCACACGGGTTATTGCCGATACTGGGCCCCCCACAATCTTGTCATCATGGAGGCCGATAGCAAGCCGCGCTTCCGATTCCATATAATGTCGGTCGCCCCGAATAATAAAAGCGCCTTTCGGCACGTACTCTCCAGATTCCGGGGTTTTCGAAACCTGGCTTGGATGCACCCAGTAACATCGACCAGAGCCCAAACCTTGCTTCCAAATAGACGAGTACGACACAGCGAATTGGGCTGCTTCGCGCAACGTGGGTTCGGGTATTTCCTTGCCTTCAGATTTCACGATCACCGCAGGGGCGCCGTGGACATCGGCGTGGAGAAATAGATCGCGCGGTTCCAAGTATTTCTTCACCAATTCTTCGTTTGTTTCCGCATCTCTTCCGCCAATTACCAAGAACCCGTCAGTCGAAAAAAACCAACGATACCGCTCGAACCAACGAGTTTTCTTTTTCTTCGTACGAAGTTTATCAGACCCTACTTGTTTTCCTGCAGACGCTTTTTCTTGATCTATTGTTTTTATTGAGAGCGCCAGTGCCCGCTCCGCGCCCTCTGACTTTGCTTTCATCACCTTCGCTTTTTCATAGTACTTTTGCGCATTTTGCGGAACATCCCGGTCTATANNATCCCACGTTTTCGATTCTCGGGCCCGCCGTACCGCATCTATTAAGCGATCGACCTCTTGATACTTCTCGAACAGTAAATCTCCTTTGAAGTGATTTTCACGCTCTCGGCTTTTAAATTGTTCAATTGCGTCCTTTTGCCTGTTGATAATTTTCTCAAGTCGCGTTTGCGTCGCAGATGTGGTTTCTGGCTTTTCAACTTCTAGGCCGTAGTAGACGTCAAGGGCCTGATTGAAACTTGCGAAATAGCGTTTCTCGTATCGCTCGAACTGCGACACCTCAAACGGGAGGACGTCAATGGGCACCGATCCGTGTTCACACACGATATGGGGCTTCAGCTTGCTTGATCGTAATGGATCGAAGACGGCTCTGAGCGCTTCGTAGAGCGTATGAACTTCGTCTGAAGTGACGCTCGTTTTGTCTTTCGCTACGTGAGCTCTCAAGCATACTTCTTCAGCGTATAAGCCCCCCATATTGAACCGTGTAGCGAGCGTTCTAACTACGTCGCGCGAGATGGACGCAATCGCTTTTTCAAACTCGTCGTACGAAATGTCGATAGGGTTGAGTTGCGATGGCGGGTATTCATAGTGTTGCCCCCGCAAGACTTGCCTAGCTGCGGACCTTATACCCCGCAGCGGTAAAATAATGCGCTTGGATGTGTCGGTAAGGATAACGTTCCCTTTGGAAAAGAGCTCGCAGATCAGATAGCGTTCGTCATCGCCACGTATAAACTGTATTTCCACGATGCGGTCGAAACCGTGTTGGACAATAGCAGCAATCCTTCCGCCTTTGAGCTCCTTTCTCAGCAGCATCGGGAAACTGGGGGGCGCGGCGGGTGCTAAAGTAGGATTGCTCGTCAGGTGCAATCGCTTTCCCGATCCGATTATCAAATCGTATTTTTGATTTCTTGCCGCAAGCTTCAAGCGAATCTCCACAGGTGAGAGCTGATAGGCTTTTTCCAGTTTCGCCCCGATTAGCACGTCCAATTCTGGTAAAAGGGCTGCAACGTCAACACTGGTCATTACGTTCTTCAAACCATCGCCTCTCGCACGAGTGCCGTTAGTGAACAAAGTCGTCCTATTGTATGGTCGCTAAACCAATAAAACCTGTGTTTTTTTTGTGACGCGTCGCGGTTGCACTTGGCCTCTGCCCCTTCAGGATGCGAATCACTAGCGCTGCGTTACGTGTGACTTCAGCACGCCTAACAGCGCACTTACAAAGCCACAAAACATATAAACACAGTTGAGTCTTAGTTGATGTCGAAGCATGGCAAAAACTAAAGAAAAAGCTGCCCCTAAAACTGAAAAAAAGGGTGCCGCGCAAAAGGCTGAAAAAAAAGTTCCGGCGAAAACCGATGAAAAGAAAGAACAAGAAAAACAGACAAAGCACGTTGAAGGCATCAAAAAGACGTTACTTTCGTCTCTGCTCGGCATTGCCGGGGGAGTTCTTTCGTACTATGCGCCCCTTTACAGCATTTTGATACTTCTGGTAGTGGTGTATGCCCAGAGGCTCGCCTTGCCTCGCATTCAGATTGATACGAAAGAATATCGTTTTACAGACTGGTTTTTCCTAGTGTTTATGACGTTCGCTTTCTGGTTTGTCAGCTGGACGATATTGTTGAACCGGCCGGCCTAGGCATGACGAGAGGAGCGGTCTCGCGACGATGAGAATAGCGGTGCTAAAAAGGGAGAGCTGCCGCAGCAAAAAATGCGGCACAGAGTGTGTGCGTTTTTGTCCTCGGGTCAGAACAGGTGACGAAACGATAATCATTGGACCCGATGGCAAACCCGTCATTTCAGAAGAGCTTTGCGTAGGGTGCGGTATTTGCATCAAGAAATGTCCATTTGATGCGATAACGATCGTCAGTTTACCTGAGGAGCTAGAGCAGCCCACCCATCGTTTCGGCGTCAACGGTTTTGCTCTTTACGGGCTTGCGATTCCACGAGGTGGCCGCGTAACTGGCATTCTTGGACCAAACGGGATAGGCAAAACTACGATAATCAACATTCTCTCCGGCGAGGTCACGCCAAATTTTGGCCAAGACCACATCAGCGAGGAAGAAGTCTTGGAGCACTACTCGGGGACCGAGCTACACGATTATCTAAAGAGCGTTTACGAAGGCACGCTGCGAACTGCTAGCAAACCGCAGTACGTTGACCTTATCCCTCGCGCGTACGCAGGTAAGGTCGCCGACCTCATAGACAAAGCCGACGAACGCGGCATAGGTGACGAACTACTCGATCAACTTGAGCTCGAAGATGTCAAAGAGCGCGAGGTACGACATTTGAGTGGCGGTGAACTGCAACGCCTGGCCATTGCAGCCACCATCGCTCGAGATGCCGATTTCTACTTTTTCGATGAATTGACACCGTATCTTGATATTTATCAGCGGGTCAACATCGCGCGAACGATTCGGGGGCTTGCAAAGCAAAAAAACGTTTTGGTCGTTGAGCACGATCTCGCGATCCTTGATTTGCTAGCAGATATCGTTTATATCGCTTTTGGCGAACCTGGAGCATACGGTGTCATTACCAATCCGAAAGGAGTCAGAGTTGGCATTAATGAATACCTTAAGGGGTATCTTCGAGAAGAGAATGTTCGAATCAGAACCGATCCGATCAAATTTGAACTCCACGCACCGCGCCTCGACACGGATGTGCGCGTCCTGGCGCACGTCGAACGGCTGAAAAAGAGCTACGATTCATTCACGTTTGAGGCAAAAGGCGGCGAGCTTACAAAAGGTGTAATCGGCATACTGGGTGCTAATGGCACCGGAAAAACAACCTTCGTAAAGTTGCTCGCAGGGGTAATCGAACCGGACGAAGGAAAGGTTGACGTGGAAGTTACGACTTCTTACAAACCGCAGTATCCGACGGCAAAAGACAATTCAGCAGAAAACGTCGGCTCTCTGCTAAGAGCAATCACCGACTCGTATGACACGAGCTACTACCGAACTGAAATCCTCAGACCGTTGCAGCTCGAACGCATGCTAGAGCGCTCTCTTGACAATTTGAGCGGCGGTGAACTGCAACGAGTAGCCATCGCAGCGTGCCTGAGCCGCGATGCTGATCTTTTCATGCTCGATGAGCCGAGCGCACATCTCGATGTAGAGCAACGCGCTCTGGCGACGAGTCTGATTCGGCGCTTCACCGAGAACAAGAAGGTGGGCACGCTTCTTGTTGATCACGATATCTATATGATCGACCTCGCCAGTGAGCGATTGATGGTTTTTACGGGAGACCCTGGCGTGCGTGGCGCAGCGGAAGGTCCTTTCGACATGCACGAGGGGATGAACCGCTTCTTGAAGGACATCGGAATTACTTTCCGAAGAGATCAAGACACCCACCGCCCGAGGGTAAACAAAATGGCTTCTAAGTTGGACCGCCAACAACGCGAAGACGGAGAATACTACTATCCGGAGTAGCCGTTCCGCGTTTCGGAGCGGAAGGCGTTTCGTAAGCACATGGTACTGCCAAACGACTTTTATGATTTGAACACGACGGCAGGCATCCTGTTGAGAGTCTTGCTCTTGGCAGCAGTCACCATCATCGCGGCCAGGGTGATTGAGACGTTTCTGGATCGGTACTTGCGCCAAGCTGCGATAAGACTGAGAGTAAGCGCCACCAAGTACGTTGCTCTTCGACGGATTGTCATCGCGGCAGTCTACGTAACCGGCCTCATAATTATAATCGAATCAACGCCGCAGCTGCAATCGCTGTCTATCGCTATTTTTGCTAGCGTCAGCATTGTCGGCATCGTCATAGGAATCGCGGCCCAAAGCACCATTTCGAATATCATCGCAGGTGTCGCTATTGTCATATCCAAACCGTTTGGAGTTGGTGATTTTGTTACCGTGCGCGGAGAATCCGGCTTTGTAGAGGACATCACCTTCAGACATACGGTTATTCGCCTCCTCGATGCGCACATGATCATTCCGAATTCATCGATAACGAGCGACGTAGTTTTCAACCACTCTGACTCTAACATAGCAGCTCGAATAGATGTTCGCATTTCCTACGATTCAGACTTGCGCCTAGCGAAGCAGATCATTCGGCACGAAGCGGAAAAAGCAGCAGCGATCAACCAGCAGACAATTGAAGTGATTGTATCGAAAACAGATGAACAAGGGGTCACGTTTTCGCTCGTCTTCAGGTTGGAAGAGTCACCTTTCAATTGCGTAAGCGACCTCCGCGAAGCAATCGTTCTCCGGCTTTTGAGCGAGCACGTGACGATCAGTTAACCTCTATTCGATCGAGAAACCGTTTTCGTCGCCCAGCCGCAACGGTTCAGCTGAAGGGTCGATGAGAACTGATTCTAAATTTCACAAGAGCAACAGATAGATAATCACCGCTGCAATAGCGCCGGCAGCAGTCGCCAAGAAATTGACCGAGCTGTTAGTCAAATAATGCCGCCTTTCTAATACCGCACCCAAAACGCTGTCAAAGTTGGCTCCAAAAAAACCGCCGAGAATGACGGGAACCGCCATACTGAAGGCTGCAAGTCCAAGCGCAACACCGATAATCGCTATCGCTCCAGCTCCGGCCAAGGCAGAATACTCTCCCAGCGTCGTTATCCCACCGTCGGTACCGTGCGGTACCCGCCTCAGGTCGGTGATCAACCGCGGCAGCTTCTTGTGGGTCTGTCCGATCTCGCTCGCGAGGGTATCACCTGTGGCCGTCGCTACGGCACCAATGTACGCGACGACAAATAGCGCGTTGCCCGTGATCCCGAAAGCGATGGCACAAATAAGCGCCACAAGTCCATTACCAAAAACATTCCCGTACCCCCGCGCGCCACCCCCCCCTTGCGCAATGCCAATAGCGCGCTTGTAATCGTACTTGTATTTCGTAAAAATTCCGCCAATGACGAAGAACGAGAGGATGAGGACGAACCAGCGAAAGTCCGTGAAAGAGACTATAAGAAGGCCCATTAGAATGCCGCTGAGAATTCCTGAGATGTCTGCCAATCTGACCCGCCCGAGGGCGTAGCCGATGAGTATCATGAAGAGGAGGGTCAAAAGAAGTCGTAGCACCGGCACTGAGTAGTCAACTCCGACGAAGAACCATATAGCAAAGCCGATTCCGAGTGGCACGACCACATTCTCTTCTATGTCGTGCAAAATGGTCCGCAACAGTGCCCCCACAAGCGCGCCGATCATAGCAATAAAAAGCAAGAAGTCCGCCGAAGGGTTCACGTTCGTGAACGTAGCAGCAGCCCCTCCAACCAGAAGCCCAAAAAATCCGCCTGATAGTATGAAAATCAAACTGCTGGCTAAGCCTCCGTACGATTCAAAGAGCACAGCTAGAACTTCAGCCAACGTTACAATTATGATAACGTCGCTCACTACATACAATGGCAAGCTAGAGACTACGCTAAATATGCACAACGCCATCAAAGATAAGGTGAGAGCTAGTGGTTTGATAAGCACTTCAGATTTTCGATCCGGCACCGTTGCGAGCAGCATGAAAACGTGCATCTTGGGGTTAACGAGAGCAATCAACAAAGACAAAAACAAAAAGAAGAAAAGGGATCCCGTGCTCCCCAAGAACGGAACAACCAGGGCGACCAACCCAAAACTCGCGCGAAGTGTCAGTCTGCGTGCCTCAACAATGTTCACGCTAATCCCCTTCTAGTTCACGCTGGAAGTACTTTACGTTTGCGACGGTCCGCTAGAGAGTAGATAAAGCTGCAAAACTGAGGAAGGACAAAGGATGATCTCAAACCTTTACGAACGACGACTTTTCGATCAGATTCGAGAAGTACCACGACACGTGGCACTCATCATCGCCGAAAAGGATCTCGATACCGCCGACGCTTACAAGAGGATTGGCGCCTTCGCCTCGTGGTGCAACGAGATTGGCATAAGTCGAGTGACCATCTGCATAAACATGCTGCGCTTTGGAGAAGAGGTAAATCAGCGACTGCGGTCGCAGATCGTCCAAAGGATTACTGACTATCTTCAATCTACTTCAGTGGCCGCCACTATCTACTCACCTGACGCTCCTGAAACGATTAGCCGCGAGGAAACACCTGTTATGAGCATCTCGATCGGATATGGAGGCAAAAAAGAGTTAGTCGATGCCATTCGGTCGATAGCGCAAGAGGTCCGGAACAAGGAGCTATGTGCCGACGACATATCCGAGGACACCATTAGTTCGCATCTCATCTTCAAGGAAGAGCCTGAACTCGTGATAAGAACGGGCGAGAATCGTTTGACCGATTTCTTGATATGGCAAGCGGTTTATTCCGAATTGTACTTTACCGAAGTCAACTGGGCGAATTTCAGAAGAATGGATTTGCTCAGGGCCATCCGCGACTATCAAAAAAGACAACGACGGCACGGGGTGTGAAGGCGCGACGGCCTATCTGTCGGGAACATCCGATTTCGTCCGTCGACAATAACCACACGCGAACCGGGGGCAGTCCGAGTAAACCTCTAACTTGACTGCTCTGAACTGCTAAGCTACTTAAACAGTATGAATTTCGCAATCAAAGTGCTGACTTCGATCAGATTTGCACTTGCTACGATAGGCGTGATTATACTCGTCTCGGTTGTCGGTACACTTTACCCTGGTGGCGACATAGTTTTTGGAAGCCCTTTATTTCTCGCTCTTGTTGGGATCCTTGCGATATCAACTGCCCTGTGCAGCCTGACGAGGATCGTTCCCTTGTGGCGCGACGTAAGACGACCTCCAGTAGAGGTAAGTGATCACTTCATTCAGACGCTCCCGTATGCCGTGCATCTTTCGGGTGTCACGCTTACCCAAGTCAGAGACAGTTTGAAGGGGTACATGATCCGCGAAACAAGAACTGGAAAAACAACCTTTTTGTTGGCTCAGAAGGGGCGGATCGGTAGATTCGGACCTCACATTGCGCATTTTGGAGTGTTAATACTATTGCTTGGCGTTGCCATTGGAGCCGCTTATGGAAATGCAAACCCATACAACAACAAAATTGCAGTCATTCAAGAAGGCGGTTCGCAGCAAGTTGATGGCTTTACCTTGCGACTCGACGATTTTAACGTCAGCTATTACAATAACGGTGCCGTACGAGACTACACGGCTACGGTAACCGTGCTCGATGGAAACCTTATCCAGACTCAAAACGTCACGGTCAACGGGCCGCTGACCTACAAAGGGCTCACCTTCTACCTTTATGGGTACGGAGTGACTCAGTCCGGAAACGCCTGGGTCGCGTTTCAAATCAAAAGCACGTCGGGACTCCCATTCGTGTGGGTCGGAGCAGCGGTCGCACTAGTGGGGATAATGCTATCGCTTTACGTCCCACACAAGCGAATTTGGATTAAGGAGGCCGACCAGAGCACGCAGCTCGGCGCGATTAGTAACAAAAGCTCAGCAAGGTTTTTTAGGGAGATTGAGGGCGTGCGCACAAAGCTGGAGAGCCACGCTCATAGTGTTGACCATACGACCAGATCAGAAGAGATATGAAGTAGCGTTGAACTGAGTGGAACGACCCATGGACGCAGTAGCTCTTGAACATCTTGGATTCGAAATTGCACTTGGAACCTATCTGATTTCGTCGGTCCTTTTTATCCTATATTTTTCAATAAAAAAGCGACGACTCGTGGAGATGGGATTTACCTTAGCACTTTTTGGATTTGCATTTCAAACCCTTGCACTTGCGTCCCGATGGCTGTACGCGGGCTACCCTCCGTGGGTAAGCACCTATGAAGTGATGTCATTTTTTGCGTGGGCTGTCATGGGCGCCTATGTGATCTTGAACGTAAAATCTGACTATAAGAGCGCAGGAGTGCTGATCGCGCCGCTCGCATTCGTGCTGCTCGGCTTCGCCTCTATGCAACCGACAAACCCCGCTCCGCTTATCCCAGCATTGCAGAGCGTTTGGATCTTTATACATGTGCCAATCATTATTCTAGCGTACTGCGCTTTCGTCATCGCTTTCGTAGCGAGTGTGCTGTATTTGTTCAAAGACAAACAGCTAAGCGAGGCGCGTATGACAGAAGGCTTGAACCGTCAGAGAGACGTCGCCTCTAAGGACACTCCGCCCTCAAGGACGCCCGAATCGACAGGCATCCTTGCAAACTTCAGTCTGGAGCAGCTCGATGAATTAGCATATAAAAGCGTCGCAGTAGGATTTCCTCTCCTCACTATCGGCATAATAACCGGAGCGATTNNGCGATTTGGGCTGAGAGCGCCTGGGGAAGTTACTGGAGCTGGGATCCAATAGAGACGTGGGCGCTCATCACATGGTTCGTGTTTCTCATCTATTTGCACGCAAAAACGCAGAACTGGAGCGCTTCTCTTGCCGCTTATATCGCCGCGTTTGGATTCATTTCGGCCATCTGCACGTTTCTTGGCGTAGGGTACGTCCTTCCATTTCTCCAAACCTACATAAGCGTAAGCACCGGCTTGCACGGGTATGCCGGCGGCGGCGCGATCAGCGGCACGGTGCTTTTCTGTGGNNCGAACGGACGCCGAATCTGAACCGACGCCTTAGTCACACAGCTTTTTCTTGTTTAATATTTCTACGTCTTCCAGGCTGTTAATGTTCACGAAGGTGCACAAACTGGGGTCTATGAGGCGGATCTCATCTTTCGGAACGTAGTTAACCTGGAGCTGACCAACGACATACATTATAGCCCCTTTACGCCTCTGGATCGCCACCTTCGCCGCCCGAATCGTCGTTTCGCGCCTGTATACCGCGTGCAATGGTTCCGGCGGATACGGAATAGCTACGTCATACCCCATAGCCCTATGAAACAGAAAGTCGACGACGTCGGCCTTTATGAAAGGCATATCGCAGGCAGCGACAAATGCGTATTGAGAGCTGGACGCACTTAACCCGCTACAAATACCTGCCACAGGGCCGAAATCTCGAACCTCATCGCGCACGATGGTGACTCCAGAGAGGTGCAGCTTCCTTTGCTGCTCCTCATCTCTCACAACAACGATAATCTCATCGACGCAGCCCGAGAACGTTTCGATAATGTGGTTCAGTATCGGTTTCCCGTGCAGCTCAAGCAGCGCCTTTTCTGCAAAATTGAGTCTGGAACCTTTGCCTCCCGCAAGTATGACCGCCGTTCTCATCAGTCGTTATTAGCTTTGATTCCCGGAACAAAGTCCCGCAGGATCTCGCTTACTTCTTCGTGAGTAATGACGCAAGCTTTTCGTGAGAGTCTGAAGACCTCTTCCACTTCGACTTTGCCTATCTCGTTGAGAAAAGAGAATGCGCGCTCAACGATGCTGATTCTGCGCTCCCGCTCCTTCTCTTGAAATGTCCGGATAGCTCTGAGAAGATCAATTCTTCGAAATTCCGGCCAATAGGGGGCACAAAAATACGAACAACACTCGTTGCCACTCGCCTGCCACGGCAAGAAGTTCGACGTGCGCGCTTCGCCGCCTGATCGGATAATAAGATCAACGTCAGCGAGTGCATTGTTGTTGTAGAAAAGCTTTGTGAGCATATCTTCATCGATTTCGTCAACGTTTATGGTGTTGTTCTCCACCAGCGTAGCCAAGGACCGCACGACATCGATTATCTCCTTTCGTCCCCCGTACGCCAGAGCAAAGTTCAAGGAGTGCTTTCTGAAGTGACGCGTGGCTTCTTCCACGCGCTCGACGGACCTCAGCACGCCCTCAGGCAACAGCTCACGTTCTCCGATCACTCGCACCTGGACCTCTTTTTGGTAGATTTGCTCTTCATTATAGAGATCAGCAAACCTCTGTTCGAAAAGCGAGAACAACGGTACGAGCTCTTCTTTCGAGCGACAGTAGTTTTCGGTTGAAAAGGCATAAAGCGTCAGTTGTTCGATTCCGAGATCCAGACACCACCACAATACCCGCTCAGTCGTCAACGCTCCATAAACGTGGCCATACGCGCGTGGTTCGCCTACCTTGTCAGCATATCGTCGGTTGCCATCCTGTATTATGGCGACGTGTTGGGGCATCTGAGCTGACCTCACCTCTCTGACCAAAAGCCGTTCGTAAGCTTTGTACAGTGAGTTATGCGCGTTTTGTCTGATCCACGACATAAAGCCTCTAAGACACGATATCCTCGCCAAGGGAGACAAGCCCATTTCCTTCGCTTAGGAGCGACCGAACGACGTCTTTATATGAGTCTTTTAGCGAATAGACGTTGTGATTTTTCGTGACATCTATTCTAAAGATGCCCAATCGAGTATTCATAAGCCCTACCATGGCGGAAACTCCCCGATAGCTTACGTCGTACCCGCCGTCCCTCAAATGTTGATAAACCTCCTCAGTTGTGAAGATGTGCTTTTCGAGAAACAGTTCAAGTACGGCCCTCCGCACCCCTTGCCCATCTCGTTCAAGATAATCCTTCAGTCGGTTCTCAACATTTTTGCCGTTCAGCGCAATCACTTCCGGGGCGATAGTAAGTCAGCGCGGAAGTATTTACGTTTTCGGTTTTAAACAATAGCTCAGGGGCGTTACTTCAACTACCGTCCCGTCCGGATACGTTTCTACGACGCGCGCTGCCTCGGCCAGCGCCGGATTTTTTTTTGCAAGTTGTAGCGCTAATTGCCAAGACATGTGCAACTCGCCATTAACAATCGCGTAGTCGTCTTCAGGAATGCTTGTAAAACAATCGAAACTCGACACCGATTCTACAACGCCATACACGAGTGTGCCGTCTTCGGTGACTTCATCGAACGGTCTAGCTAAACGCCGCGCTTTACGCTTAAATCGTTCTCTAAGCTGGACCCGATCTTTTGATGCCGAAGTGCAGAAATACGTCGGCACCTCATCGTTAGCAATCTTATCGGCCATCTTTCGGCTACCGACAGCGGCGTAGCCAGACTCAAGCGGAACAAACCCTGCGGCGGTCATAGCGTTGTAGTTTGTTTCTGAAAACTCGAGTTCATTAAGATTCAAGAAGCCGGAGACCTCTTTGAGAATGTTTAAAATCGCAGGGACGGGCTTGATGGCTGGAATCTCGACTCCAGCCTCCAGACCGAGTGTCTTGGCATATTTAAGCGCCTCGCAATATTGAGAGGAGGCAAAGTTGTCCCACTCCTCGATCGGTGGATGAACGCGGATTTCATCCAATCCTGCACGAGCAAGCACGCGGAGAGCATGCCCCGAGGGAGCAAGAGAGCTGTAAAGGTGAATATGGTGCTGCGGTCCGAACTCACTTTTCAGGAGTTTAACGTAGTGTATGACTCTTGGGAGCACCAACAACGGTTCGCCCCCGGTGATGCCTGTTCCGAGCGCGTCCATGGAATGTGCCTCTACTATAAGATCGGTATCGCATTTTACGAGACGCTCATTCGCATATACAGCGTCTTTTCCCTTCCTGTGTTCAGACAAAGGACAATAAAAACAGCTCCTATAGCATAAGCCGGTGACAAAAAGCACCATCTTCGCGCCAAGCTGGCACAACTCGCATCCTTTGCTATACACGGCTCCCTCGGAACCTGACTCACTTCTAGCGGCTCAGTAAGCTGCGTCGTCCTCTGTTCTTTGACGCAAACGTAGCTCGCCCTCTATAGAAGAACTGCCCCTTTATCACGTAAAAACTTAAGTATAATCGTGTTGAGGGGTTTGTAGCGCCGTTGCGCAAGCCAGATGCATAGGGAGCCCTGCGTGGCCCGTGCTTGGAGGCTGCCGTTTTGAAAAAGATTCCAACGAGCGAAATACTGCGAATCAAAGAAAAAAGCTTCGAAGAGGCGTGGAAATACGGCGGTGAACTGCTTGATGATGGGAGCACCTACGACCTACGTCGAATAGAGCAAGCCCCCTCTCGGGGCGCGCCGCACGCGCTGAACGATCTCATCGAGAAAATGCGGCAACGACTGCTGGAGTTGGGGTTCGACGAGGTAATCAACGAGACGATATTTCCCGAAGCGGACATAATGAAGCAGTGGGGGCCGACCGGTTTTGCTATACTCGACAGATGCTACTATCTCGCTGCTCTGCCTAGGCCCGACGTCGGTTTGAGTTCGCAGAAGCAGGAGATGATCAAAAGCTTCGGTATCCACCTACCCCCCAAGAAAGTCGCCGCGCTCCAGTTGACGCTTCACAAACTCAAAACCGGCGAGCTGGAGAGCGATGAGCTGATTAGAGAAATCGCAAAAGTACTGGATGTCCCCGACGACCGTGCCATACAGGTCTTCGAAGAGGTATTTTTCGAATTCAAGGATTTAAAACCACTGGCTTCCAACCTGACGCTGCGATCGCACATGACTGCCGCCTGGTTCGATACACTAGCTACCGTCCAGAAATACACCGCTGTACCAGTGACGCTTTTTTCGATTGGGCCTCGTTACCGAAGAGAGCAGCGTGAGGATGCAACGCACCTTCGAGTGCACGATTCAGCTTCGTGCGTCGTAATGGACGAGGACGTGTCTATTGATGTAGGCAAATGGCTAGTCGAGGAGTTCTTGCGGCCGTTCGGATTTGACGATTTTCAGTTCAGACAAGTTGCCACCGGCACAGATACTTATTATGCGCCAGGAAAGCACTACGAAGCTTTTGCATATTCTCCCGACTTTAATGATGCAAGAAGCAACGATGCTGGATGGCTTGAAGTAGCCGATTTCGGGCTATACAGCCCCCTCACATTGGCCAACTATGGCATCGAATATCCGGTAGTTAACTGTGGCATTGGAGTAGAGAGAATCGCAATGATCGCGCACGCGTTTAAGGACATTAGAACACTGGTATACCCACAGTTTTATGGAGAATTCGTTTTGACGGACGATGAGCTGGCCAGCCTCATCGCCCTGAAACACACCCCCGCAACGCTGCAGGGAGAAGCGATACAACAAGCAATTGTCAGCGTGTGCAAAACGCACGGCGCTGATGCAAGCCCAGTTGAATTCGTGGCGTGGGAAGGCGAGCTCCTCGACAACTTCGTCAGAATCACCGTGATTGAGCCTGAAGAGAATACGAAGCTTTGCGGACCTGCCTTTCTGAATGAGGTTTTTGTCAAGGATGGAAACGTTATAGGGGCTGTAAAGCTCGAAGGCCTTTCGACAGGGATAACGTACATAAAAGCATTCGCAGCCGAAGCTGCGTACGAGATCGAAAAAGCCTTGCAACAGGGGAAGACGAAACTCGAGGTGCGAATGCGGATCTCTCGCTCACCAAACGACTTAAACCTACGAATAGATCCAATTGCCACACGATACATAACGAGCCGGAACAAGAAGATCGACCTGCGGGGCCCACTATTCACGACTGTCCGTATGCAAGCCGTTTAAATCGACAAGGAAACCTATCCACGGAATAAAACTCAAGAACCCAAAGAAATTGTGAACTGTCGATTCGGCGCTAAACGCAACGCTTCGACCGGTATCTGCGGCAGAAGCGCCACCCCTTCTTGCTGATTTTTCCTGTGTGTAAATTCTGTATCAGTTGGGTCTGAAGCTAGATTCTTTGTACCCAAGCCCAGAGCTCGGCGATGCGCTCACACTGTTTCGCAATCACGGGGGGCGCTCAGAGCAAATAGTTTATTATAGCATCAACTCATTATTGATAGGCATATCAATATTGGTGACTCAAGATTCAATGAAAGATCCGCTTCTAGAGCTCGCGCTTATTAACGCGGCGCAAAAACCTATCCAAGTATCAGCTGTTGAGTTTGCTAAGAGGCTCAGAACCAGTCCTATGACGGCCTCGCGAAGACTGAAAGAACTCGAGGACGCAGGGTTGATTGCACGAACGCTTTCAGGCAGATCACAAGCTATTACCATTACGGAGAAGGGATCCGGCGTACTAAAAGAGCAGTATTTGGCTTATAAGTCCATTTTCGAATCAAAACCGGTGATCGAATTGAGCGGCACCATAGTATCAGGCTTGGGCGAGGGCCGGTACTACCTCTCGGTCCGCGGCTACACAAAGCAGTTTGAAGAGCGTCTAGGGTTCATGCCATATGCCGGCACGCTGAACGTAAAATTGGACGAAGAAAGCGCCGCAACTCGCGTGCGGCTGGACAACCTATCCCCCATCTATATCTCAAGCTTCAAGACAAGTAACCGTACCTATGGCGGTATCAGGTGTTATAGGGCTTCGATTGGAGGCATCGACGGAGCCGTAATTGTGCCCGATCGCTCCCATTATAAGAACGACGTAATCGAAACCGTTGCTCGAGTTTCAATCAAACAGACTCTCAACACGGATAATGGCGATTTTATAGAGGTCGCGATAGTATGAGCGTAGCAGAAGCTATTAAGGCAGTTCGAAAAGGAGAAATGGTACTTATTTACGATTCAGAAGACAGAGAAGGCGAGACGGACATGGTAGTGCCCGCCGTCTCGACGACGCCTAAACAGGTGGCGCGAATGCGTGTAGAGGCGGGAGGGCTGATCTGCGTTGCCATTTCTCCACAAGCTGCTGAAAGTCTGTGTCTCCCCTTCATGTCAGACATTTTAAAATTCGTTAGCTCAAATGGATGCAGCTTGAAGCTTGATTCCGTCTGCGAGAAGCCCGGTGATCTTGCTTATGATACGCGCTCCTCCTTTTCAATCGCCGTCAATCACAGGGATGTTGGAACCGGGATAACTGACATAGATCGCGCACTAACGATTACCGAGCTTGGCTTCACTGTAGAGAAGGTGGCGCTTCATCTTCCAGTTGAATTCGGCGCAGCTTTTCGGTCTCCGGGACACGTCCCGCTGCTTCGAGCAGCCCAAGGGTTGATTTCAGAGCGAAGAGGACAAACAGAACTCTCAATAGCCTTAGCTGAGATGGCGGGCATTACCCCAGCTATGGCTATGTGCGAAATGCTCGATGCACAAAGCGGGAGAGCCCGTACCAAGCGAGACTCGATTGACTACGCAAAACGACACCAGCTTACGTTCGTGACTGGGCAGGCAATTGTCGACGCGTACGAGCGTTCGAACTAGCGGCCTATTCGTCCAAGCGACTTGCAGAAACGAGCTTCGCGCTATCCCAACGCACCTCGAATCTTGCTCATCTTTAGCAGGCAGCTTTCGATGAGGCCGATTTGAGTTACTTCGTCAACGAGCATCTTGTGTCCACTGCTAACGAATTGGCTTAGCGACGGTTTTAGGGTTTCCATCAAAGTCACATACAACAAGTCAGGCGCTTTTTTCCAAGCTCCAGATACTCTGCAAGATATTTTACGTCTTGCGAGACCTGTCGAAATGCGGCTGGCGGAATGAAGTCCTTTGCNNGAGGCAGGCCAATGCTATACAGCGCGCCGGTATATTTGATTGCCCGCGGCAGATCAGGCAGCGAACCGGTGACCTGCAAAAGTTTCAGTTCAGACGCGAGCGTTTGGTCGTTTATGCATTTAGCGAGGTCAGCAGGCTTCGAAACGTCACGAGAGTGTCCCACAGAACCCTTGCGCGCAAGCCGTTCTCGTTGAACGGGAAATAGATCTGATATGGCCTTAATAGCGTTTATAATGTGATAAAATGTTTTTAAGTAATGCTTCGTAAAGAACCCAATGAGAAGGAGGATTTCGTCTACTTCTTCGGGTGAAAAAAACAGGCGGCGTGGACTTGCGTAAACGGGTCTTAATCTTTTTGACAAGCTCCACAGTTTTATGCCGGTCGTAATCATATCGAAGACTCGATTGAATCGTAATCGTCCTCAACCCTGGAAACTCATTTATTAAGTTCTCGGCATTTTCAGGCGTGACGTGCCCTCGAAATAGAAGAGTGCCAGCACCCAAAATAGGAGCGATCGTCAAGTCAAGCGCTTTGCCGCACGAGTAGCACTCCGATATAGCCAGCTTGATCGAAAGCGCAGACGCGACGTGGCCACCGGTTCTTAAAGCGCGCGCGTGCAGTCTTACAAGGTGCCAAACACATAGGGACCGACCAGCAAGATCAAAAAAGAGGCGAGTATCACAACTCCGAGCGTCGTCACGAGTGCGCCGGTGACCCGTTCTTGATCCTTGGTATTTCGCAGGATTTTTTCGGTCAGCGATTTGAAGAGTTCCCTGAATATATGTCCGCCATCCAAGGGGACTGCGGGAAGGCAGTTAAAGAGCCCGACGTAGAAATTTAGCCACCCTACCCAAAGGAGCGTGTTTGCTATCCAAAAAAAGCCGTCCCCAAGCGGGGCAGCCCACCCGATAGGCTGGTAGAGGTGCGTTATATTGCCTGTAAAGCCGCCAAAAAAGAGCAAAGGCAGCCCTATAAGGACACCCCACCCTTGAAAAGTGTTGAGGTTACTTGGGACCTGCCTGAGAAGAGTGAGGAGTTCTGAGGCAGACCCCCCTTGGATACCCAGAAACCCCTTGTCGGAGTTGGGATTCTTGTCTAAAACGATGCCGAAGCTCTTGGAGGTCCCCTGAGTAATCACTTTCACTGTAACGATCTGCCCCGGATGGGTCGTGTTCATGAATGCTTGAAAGTCGTTAGCGTCAGAGATCGTAATGCCATCAATCTGAGAGATCGTCATTCCTGGTTGGAGGCCCGCTAGTTCTGCCGGTGATCCAGATACAACCGCTACCACTCCAAGGCCGCCTGTTGCCGTAACAGATGACAGCACCGGGCCAAAAAATAGCGTGAGTGCGATGAGTGCGACCGCGAAGTTTCCTATTATGCCTGCGCTAAAAACTCTGAGCCGTTCTGGACGCGTAGCAATTTTTTGGCCTTGTTTAGCGTCTATCCCAAGCAGTTGCGATTCGTCAGGCTCTGCGAAAGCTCCGATCGGTATTAGCGCAATCAGCAGGCCGAGTGATTTCACTTTGATGTCGGCCACTCTGCTCAAGATTGCGTGCGAGAGCTCGTGAACCACGAGTGTGACTATCAAGCCGATGAGTCCCCACGTTAACGGAATGAATTGATTTATTCCGGGAAGAAGCAACACGTTTTGTGGAGCGTTATAAGCGGTGGGCGCGGGCTGCGTGACTAAGATCCTGACGTCACCAACAATGAGGATGGCCAACATGAAGAACATGGCAATCACGGTCAAGGGAATGCCGATGTTGGCAAAAAACCTCCAGAACCGTTTTGGGCGCGCTAACTTGTCAAGCAAAGGCAAGCCCCGCGTTGTCCGGAGCATCAGAATAGGACCGTATGCGCTAATGCCGTTTCGCGCTAGAATGCCTCGGCTATTCAAGAATATCACGAGAAGCCAATAAGCTGCGAAAATAGCTAATGCAAGAGTATAATAATCCAAGCGGCTTTCACCTTGACTGGTCTCATGATGTTCTCTGACATATACGTAACTGCAGCAACTCTAAAGGAGGCAAAGGGCATCGCCCGCGCCATAGTCGAAGAAAAACTAGGGGCTTGCGTGAACATTTCCCCGATCACGTCATTGTATAGATGGAAGGGTAACATCGAAGAAGACGAGGAGTATGCATTATCGATTAAGACTAAGTCCTCACTAGTCGACAAGGTTACCACCAGGGTACGACAGTTACACAGCTACGAGAACCCTTGCATCATCTCTTTCGCGATAGAATCGGGATCGCCAGCGTATCTCGACTGGATTCACGAAGAAACTTTGTGATCCCCAATTCGCGCGGCGCGCTCTAAAAGTATCACTGGCTGACGGACTAGATAACGCTCAGCATAGACTAGATACTTTGATAGACCACCGAGTGCGGCAAAAGGTCCGGCGAATGATGTGGCGAGCGCAATTGACTTAAAGAAACAGCCCTGCTTCCTGCATGAGAGATGGAAGGAGCACATATTCACTGGACGGACGTCGTTGCACACGCCGTTGAAGGACAGCAAGTCATAGCCACTGGAATAACCCCATCTGGCAACATTCACGTCGGTAATATGCGGGAGGTGGTGACCGGTGACGCTATTTTCCGAGCTATTAAGGATGCCGAAAAACCCGCTCGGCTTATATACATCGCTGATACGTACGACCCCCTTCGTACGGTCTACCCTTTCTTGCCAGCTGCGTACAAAAAGTACGTCGGCATGCCATTGTCAGAAATACCTGATCCTTTTGGCTGTTGTTCGAGCTACGCTGAGCACTATCTCAGGCCTTTCTCAGAATCACTAGGTGAATTAGACATCGCTCTTGAAGTGTACCGAGCAGACAGGATGTACAAGGACGGGCTCTACACAGAGGCGACGAAAATCGCGCTCGAACAGCACAATCTGATCGCCGACATAATTGAGCGCATTTCAAAGAGAAAACTACCGGCGGGGTGGAGTCCGTATAACCCGCTTTGCGAGCGCTGCCGGCGAATCAGCGCGGCACAAATCATTGAGCACGTTCCTGAGCGCACTGCTGTACGGTATAGATGCGACTGCGGCGCCGAAGGAGTTGCTGATTATTCAAGGGGACAAGGCAAACTTGCCTGGCGCGTCGACTGGCCAGCACGCTGGAAAATTCTAGGCGTGACTATTGAGCCCTTTGGCAAAGACCACGCTGTCGCAGGGGGCTCCTACGATACCGGCAAGCGTATTTCAAGAGACGTGTACGGGTATACCCCTCCCGTTCCGGTTCCTTATGGTCACATCCACCTCAAAGGACGAGGCAAGATGTCGAGCTCCAAAGGCGTGACCATTACCATTCAGGAGATGCTAGAGAGTGCGCCTGCCGACGTCTTGCGTTACATGATTATAAAGACAAAGCCAGAGAAGCTCATCGATTTCGATCCGGGTCTAGGGCTATTGACGTTGGTTGATGAGTTTGATCGCGGCGAAGGTCGCGCTTTTGAGCTATCGCGAATCTCTGAGGGGGAATGCAACGTGCCGTTCAGGCACATGGTGACGGCGGTTCAAATCGCGCACAACTGCGACGAGCTGGTAGAAGTTCTTAGTCGAAGCGGTTACGAAACTACCGACATGACTGCACTAAGGAAAAGAGCGCGGAACGTAAGAAGCTGGCTCGATCGTTTTGCGCCGCCGTTTGTGAAGTTTGAAGTTCAACGCACGCTTCCAGTTCAAGTTAAAACGCTCACACCTGGACAAAGAAAAGCCTTAGAGATGCTAGCGAAGGCACTCGAGACGGACAATAGCGATCCTGAATGGTTGCACAATGAAGTCTACAACATCAGTGAACAAGTGGGGATTCACTCGAAAGAAGCGTTTAAAGCGATCTACATTTCGCTCCTCGCGAAAACGTCGGGGCCTCGGGCAGGATGGTTTTTGGTTACTCTCGATCCAGAATTCCTAATCGCCCGATTCAGAGAAGCAGCAGGCGATGTGAGTTAACACGTTCAGACACGCCTAAATCGCATCAAGCGCTTGTTTTAGGTCCGCCTTGATGTCCGCAACATCTTCAAGCCCAGCAGACAAGCGTATGAGGTCATCCGTAATCCCGAGCATTTCTCTGTCTTCCTTGAGAATAACCGCGTGAGTCATAAGGCCCGGATGCTCAATCAGAGTCGCTGTGTCGCCGAGACTCACCGCGACCGTACACAGTTTAAGAGTGTTCAAAAAAGTCACCGCTGAATCGACTCCTCCGCGAATCTTGAAAGCTAGCATTCCTCCAAAACCTGCCATTTGCTTCTTCAGATTGGGATTGCTCTCGAGGTTTTGGTCGAATCCGGGGTAAAGAACCTGCTTAACGGCCTCATGCTCTTTCAAGAAGGCGGCGAGCTCAGTCGCGTTCTGAGCGTGCCGCTCCATCCTTAGTGCCAACGTGCGAAGTCCNNGAGACAACTATCCCTCCTAATGCGTCGCCGTGCCCGTTCAAGTATTTCGTCGCGCTATGCACGACAATATCGGCCCCTAGTTCGAGAGGTTTTTGATAATAAGGAGTTAGGAAGGTGTTGTCGACGATCGTTTTGACTCTATGTTCCGATGCGATTGCCGCGACCTTGCGAATGTCCACTAACTTCAGCGTTGGGTTAGCCGGGGTTTCAAAAAAAACAAGCTTCGTGTTGTCTTTAACGGCCTCAGCGACATTTTCAGGATTAGAGGTATCGACAAAGCTTACCTCGAAGCCGAGGCGCGGAGCGCCTTTCTTTAAGAGTTCATAGGTACTACCGTAGAGCACTGGATCAGCGATAAGATGGTCGCCGCATTTGAGCAGGGTTAACATTATTGCCGAAACGGCCCCCATCCCACTGGCGAAACTGACCGCGGCATCGCCCCCCTCAAGGGCCGCCATCTTTAGTTCTAGCGTAGTAAGCGTAGGATTTGAAAGCCGGGAGTAGACGTACTTTCCGCGTTTTATTCCCGATGGAAGGATCTCGTCTATCGCGAAGCTCGACGTTTGGTAAATCGGCGGTGCTAGTGCAGAGGTGTCGGGAGATGGACGTTCTCCAGCGTGCACTAACTTCGTATTGATACCGTACTCATAGTCCATAGGATACCCTCATATCAAAGGCCTTGGTTGCTTATCTTCTGGCAGGACCGGCAGTTTCATCGTGTTGATGAGAATCGGGGTCGTGACTTCCTTGGCTCTCTCGAGNNCAACTTGTGCGAGCGCTTTGTTGCCGACAGTTTCTCTGATCACGCGCGACGCACAGCCCGTAGTTATGTCCACCGCGTCAATGAAATCGCTCGCTACGTCCTGTTCCATTCCGGTTACGTGCACGCCGATGACAACTACGGTGGCGCCCGTTTCGCGCTCAATACGGCGACATTGCTGAGCGTCGGAGAGCGTCGCAACGGTGACCGCTACGCGTTCGAAACCAATTTCTATAGCGCGTGCAACGCCCAAAGGCTGATTAATAATGGCGTTTTTTCCGTCAAGCAGAATTCCTCCTTTTTCCTCGACTCGATTCTTCAGCTTCGGAATAAGAGTGGTTTCTATGACGCCGGAAATCCGCGCCCCAATGCCTTGCGTGAGGGCAGGATTGGATGTGATAACGGTGCCAACACCCTCACAAACCGAGACACTAGCGTCAATCAAACCCCGCCGGAGTCCAGTCATCATTACCTCAGACGCACCAAAGCCAACGAAGACTTCCATCTCGATGGCCCGCTCGCCTGTGCACATACCAAAATCGCGGATCCGGAACTCGATATTCTGCTTTATTATCTCTTGACTAATCTCTTCAATCCCGCGCGCCTTTGCAAAAATCGGACAGCGTTTGATTAACGGTTCTCCGACCTCGACCACGCGTCCGTCTTCGACCACGACGTAAGCTTTTCCCATAGCTTCCATAACGTGTCTATCTTTCATTGTCTAACTCTTGCGAACCAATATTGATAGACTTAACGATGACGTCGGCGGAGGCCAACACACAACGTTAGGAGCATTTACTACCTTTTGTTTGGGGCGGTAGCTACGTTCACATAGCTGGCAATCAGGGGGACGTCAACGTTATCGTCTTCGAGGTGCGCCCATTTTTCGACGTGGATCGGATGGTCAGAGGTCACTAGGATCAACGTAGGCCGGCACAAGCCGCGACAGATTCGCTTGATATTCTCATCAATCGTTCTTGCTGAAAAGGTGAAATCATCCCACGCTTTTGCGTAATGGTGTGCGCAGTTATCTATTGCCCGCAGATGTATCATGAGTAACCTTATTCCTTCCAAACTAAACGCCTTAAGTGCCAAATCGGTTATCCTTCGGTCGTAGTCAATAATTCCATGAAGGTTTTCGACACCAATGGCGAGATCGACTCGATTTAACATCGCCTTCGCCCCGAGCAGTTCTATCACTATACCAGACTTGATTCCGTTATCGCTTGCAATCTCAAGAATCGACCTCACTGGTGTGTAGAAGGTATCATCTACTTCATACAGAAGATGATGCTCCGGAGCATAACCCGTCAAGATAGTGCCAATATTTGGAGTTGTTATCCTAGGGGGCAACGAATGGAGCTCAAAAAAGAGACCGTCGTCCGAGAGAGCCTGCAACTGCGCCAGAGCGCCGTCCAATTTCTTATATAATGCGGCCCCGATACCGTCTACCACTATGAGCAGTATTTGATCAATGCTCTTGTTCGCGCAATACGCTCCGATCTCTTTGATCTCGCGCCCGTCTTTGTCGGGGATTTCGAATCCAAACAGTGAGCTTATGGTCGGGGCGATATCCAACTGCGTATACTTCATTTTTCTACTTCATTCGGTGCCGCGATCTCGGACGATATCCTATCGGACTCGTTACTCGGAAACCGTCAAATGCCTCGGCGTCATTCTCGGGCGAGTTTCTGCTGAGCAGCTCGCCGAATGGTTCCTGAATATGGCTGCGTGTTGGTCCGGGAAGAAAGTCTTTCGAATATCCCTGGTGAGTGATCATCGCGACTTTTGCTTCCCTACCGACACGTTCCTTAGCGATACCCCAGGTCACCTTTATGCGCTTTGATTCGGAGAATTTCAACGTTCTCGATCGACGGGTACATTGCTGTCGACTCCAAGTAAGTCCATCTCGTTGAGCGTGATACAGCCCCACAAAGCAACGAAGCGGTCGCTTCGACCGCAGCACAGGCGCGCGTTTCGCTCTCTAGGTGCGTTTTTCGCGTATCAGCGGCTTTTTCCGAGGTTATTCGATCCCCCACAACTTACGGTGAATTTCGCGAAGTTCCTCAGGCTTATCCTCGAGGCATAGCGGCGGCCTAAAAGAACCCATAACCCCCATTGCTTTGTCAGTTTTTCTGATCGACGCTTGTGGATCTTTTTCAGTCTCCGTGACCGCCCGGATGCAATCGATATTGTCCAAAATTATGTCGGCCTCTTGATGAACGGCCTGCATGTAGAATACCTCGTTGCCTACGACGTTAACGCTTTCTTCCCAAATCGGGATCTCCCAGAGGTCATAACGCGGCCTTCCTAGATCTCTGCTTAACTCGATAATCTCCGCGGTAGAGCCTAGACCATCCCCAGCCCGCACCAGCATCAGCCTCATGCGGCTATAGAACTCCCTGAGCACATCTTCACGAGAGACGCTGTTTTCTACTTCGATCATTACGTTATGCTGATGCATAAGCGTTGTCGATACGAGCACAGCCATGGTCGCGACGTTCCAATCCGGCATCACGGTATTCACGTCTGGGCCGTGGTGTGATGGAACTGTAGGCGGATTTGGAATAATCGCGTTGATCGGCCCTTTCTTGACTTGTATAGGGTCAGCACCCCTACGCACCAGGACGACTCGCGCCTTCTTGATGCCGGCGACGTTATCTATCGCGGACAGGGAGCGACATAATCCCGTCGTATTGCAGGATACTACCCGAACGTAATTCTTTCCAAGGGCTTCGTGATAGTTGCAATAGGCATTAAACGAGACCCCAATTGCGTTATGCTTCTCCCCGCCTTCAAATATGGCTTTGATGCCTAGCTTCTTGTAGGTCGCTTGCAGGTTCTGCGCACCCATTCCTTCCGGGGTCGCGTCCACCACAACATCAGCTTCGCCTAGCATGTCCATCGTCGTCCCGGCGACCTCCAACCCTGCGGCATTAAAAGCTGCTATCTGGTCCTCTTCGGATGCATAGAGGTTGTAACCCTTCTGAATGGCGACAAAGGCTTCAAAATTTGGCCGCGTTTTTGCCACTCCGACTAGCTCCATGTCATCCTGCTTGGCTACTGCGTCTGCAACCCGCTTACCGATGTTTCCATAACCATTTATTGCTACTTTTACGGCCATTTGCACCCCTCATTCCATTTTTGCTTCGCTCAGACCGGATCAGTGCCGATCTTAACTTGTGGCATTAACTCCAGAAGTAATAAGTTTTGGGATGCATTTTAACGCTGCTGCCCCTATGCGCTGGCATCTGCCGCAACCAAACTTCTCATTCAACTGAATTGCGTTAGATTTGTCTGCGACAGCTGTTTTTTCAAAAAAAGAGTGTTGGCTGGAGCTTTGACACGCGCCCGGACGCTTCGGAGGGCATCAGCGATACTTTCAAATATAAAGGGTCGTTGGGAGAAAGCCTCTTTGACGAGCTCTCGGATAACCCAGCTTCCGAGAGGGATATCATAAGTGGGTTTGACTTCACGCATCACGTATATGGCAGCCTGCCTCCTTCGCTGCTCAAGAAACTCAAGCGCAGAGAACCGGGCTGCGTAATAGCCCCCATCCATATACCTAGGCTTGTTCATCGCATCTTCATACAAGTCGCCAATCTCGACCTTGCCAGCCTCTGAAAGCCACATTTCCGTCCATCCGAAAGCATACACGCGAGGAATGAGGAGGATCTCAAAGTGGTTTCCAAAAGCTTCTGAGACAAACAGCTGAACCTCCGTGTTCTCCGGGTAACTGCGCACCCGTTTCAACAGACTGTTGCCCAGAATGGAATCGGTTGCCGTGATAGACCAACGTGTTGGGACGATCAAACGTTTTTCCCCTAACGTGCCGACCGACAGAAGCCGACTTATTTGATAGGGGGATATTGAGTCCTCGTACAAGATCGTTGCCGCCTCTGCGGCCTTGATGTCCCGATCGTCGGCAAGCATATCCACTTTCTTAGGGACGTGCGGGTTCTCAACTATCTCTATGTCGGTCACGGTGCCCGACGGGCCCATAGGCGTGAGTACGCTGTCAAAACGAAGCGTGCGCTTCGGCGGCTTTAAGAACTTTACCTCCACGTCGACCGGAAGCGCAGCCATTGCAAGCTCCTGAGTCTCCTTAAGCAGTCGGTCGGGGTCTCGCGCATCTCGTATGTTCAACTTGAAATTGGATCTGACCAGATTCGACCTCAGCTCGATTATTTGCTCCCTACTGAGGTGGAGCCACTTGTCTGGCGTATCCGCAAGTGCCACCTCCCTGTCTACAGGAGAGACCAACGGTCCTGTAAGAACTTCAGGGTAACCAAATCTTCCGACAAACGTGGAGGGCGGCGTGGCACCAAATAGATTCTTCTCTAATTTACCCAGCTTGAAGGAGTTCAACAGGAGCTCTTTCCGAGTTAGGTTTCCCGATGCATTTCTCACAACAGCATTTTTGTCACTGAATGTTTATATACAAGGGGTGGCGAAGGGCGCTATATCAGACGGAATAACCGCCCCGTCAAGCGATTATGGTCTCCGAAGGACATCCCCGTTATGCGTCACTGATGTTACGCAATAAACTCGTAGAAGGCTATGAACGAGGCATCACCAGTGCTCATGGCCTTATTGCACACGGGAGAGGCGAAGCGTTTGATTATCTACTGGGGGAGCAAACGAGCGAGAGTGCGCGCAAGGCTACCAAAGTTGCGTGCGCCCATTTGCTCACCGCACGCTTTCCGGTACTCTCAGTTAATGGGAACACTGCGACGCTCGTACCAGACGAAATAGCCGAGTTGCACGCAATTACAGGCATTCCCGTAGAAATTAATCTGTTTCACCCATCAGCACAGCGCATAAAAAGAATCGCGGATCACTTACATGCGTACGGCGTAGCAAACGTTTTGACTGGGTTCGATTTCATCAAACTCGCGCACATAGCAAGTGATAGGGCAAGTGTAGACAAGAACGGGATATTCAAAGCTGACGTGGTATTCGTTCCGCTGGAAGACGGCGATCGAGCTCAAGCCTTAACTGAACTCGGAAAAACCGTTTTGGCTGTGGATCTAAATCCGCTTTCTCGGACTGCAGTAGCGAGTACCGTCACAATCGTCGACGAAGTGACGCGAGCGTTGAAGAACCTCGTTAGTTTTGCAAAGCACTTTGAAAGCGACGGCCACCAAGATGAGCTGAACTTGCTGAAAGCTTCGTTTGATAACCTAGAAAACCTGAAAGCGTCGTACGCTATCATGCAGAAGCTGCTGAGGTCTCTAGCGCGATGAAGCGCGACTCATTCGCCGTTCACAACATCCACGTCGTACTCAAGATTGCTGGGGACCTTGACGGTGAAAAGGTAGAGTTTGTAGTCGTGCCTCCTCGCGATCGCCGCGGCCTCTTTTGAGACCTCTGATCGTTGAGTTTCGACTTTGGCTAAAGCGAGCTCGTTGTCAGCGCGGACTACAAAGTTGTAGAGGGTTTTGTCGCTCAAGTCATTCAAAAAATCTACGAGCTTTTTCAGTTCCTTCCACGTGCTTGCGATGTATGCATCTTTATCGACTGAGTTGGAGACGTACCAGTCACGACTCATGTGAGGATACGCCTTGTACTGCTCGTCGACATCGTTGTACGCTTTAAAAATTCTCCGCGAGTCTCTCAAACTGGTAAACTTCAGACCGCCCTTCTTGAAATAGCGACTGACTACTATCTCGCCTATCGCGTTAAGATCTTCTTGTTCAAGTCGCATAGGAAAACTCCTTTTAACCACCGCTCCCTAATAGCATTGCTGTATGATATTCCTTTTCCATTCCTTTACAACATAGAACAGGTAGAAATAAATATTATGATTCCTCGACGGATGATTCATGGCTGTTCCTAACAAGATCAAATGCACGGTGACGGATTGGAACTACGTCTATGACCTTTGCCGCGATTTATCATCAAGTGTCGTGGATTCAGGATACGAGCCAGATGTTATCGTAGCGCTCGCACGCGGGGGCTGGTTTGCCGGCCGTATCGTCTGCGATTTTCTCGGCATTTCGGATTTGATCAGCCTCAAGGTTGAACACTATGTCGGGACTGCTCGCTTGGCAGACGAGTGTACAGTTCGATACCCGATCGCAGAAGAAATGGTTAAAGACAAACGAGTGCTCATCGTAGATGACATTGCGGACACGGGAAAAAGCCTTCAACACTCTTCAGACTACGTAAGAGAGTTCAAACCGGCTGACTGTAGGACAGGGGTACTACAACTGCTCTTTACTTCAGAAACTAAGCCTGACTACTTTGCCGAGTTTCTCGAACAGTGGATGTGGGTGGTGTATCCGTGGAATTTCATTGAAGATATGATTGACTTGATAACGAGGCTTATGGCCACAGAGAGAAAAGAGGTGTGGAACGAAAAGTCAATCAAAGCGGGGCTGAACCATTGGTTCTTGATTGATCCCATTCATTTGGACATAGCTCAACCAGGACGCCTGCCGGAGATCTTGAAAGAGATGCAAAGGAGAGGGATTCTAGCACTTGGTCAGAGAGGCTGGAAGCTAAAATGAACGCTGAAATTGCTTTTGTAGGCGGCACCGGTTTTTACAGTCCTGATCTCCTCGAAGATGCAACAACGCTGGCAATCAGTACCCCATTTGGTCCTCCATCAAGCGACATAATCGTCGGACTGGTGGAAGGAAGAGCTTGCGCTTTTCTGGCCAGACACGGAGCAGGACACCGTTTTTCGCCGAGCCGCATAGATTACCGCGCGAACATCTACGCCCTGAAAAGCTTAGGCGTCACTAATGTTATCGCAATTTCCGCGGTTGGCAGCCTCAAAGAGAGAATAAAGCCACTTGAAATGGTCATCCCCGACCAACTTTTTGATAGGACTAAGCTGCGATCAAATACATTTTTTGAGGATATTTGCGTGCACATAAGCTTCGCCGACCCATTTTGTCGCGACTTGTCACAGGAGTTGTATCGCGCGGCGCAACGCGTCGGATGCAGTGTCAAGAAAGGCGGTACTTACATCTGCATTGAGGGCCCGCAATTTTCGACCCGCGCAGAATCGAACGCATATAGGCATATGGGCTTCGATATCATAGGGATGACGGCACTGCCAGAAGCAAAACTCGCGAGAGAGGCAGAGATGTGCTTCAGCATGTTGGCCACAGTCACTGACTACGACGTGTGGCGCGAGGAGGAAGTGACTATTGAAACGGTCATAAACAACGTCAACAGAAATGCCGCCAGCACGCAAGAGATCATCCAGGAAGTGGTGCCCCACCTCCCAATAACAAACGGCTCTTGCCAGTGCAGACACGCACTCAGGGACGCTATAGTGACGAGCACAGAGGCCATTTCAGACGAGGTGTCCGAAAAGCTTCGTCCGATTGTGGGAAAGTACCTTAAGTGACCTCATCGTCTTATACGGAGTTCTATTTTGCTTAGGACGCCCCTGAGCGTTCTCACCTCTGAAGTGCTCAGTTCTGATCTCCCGTAGATGCGCTTAAGGTTGAGAAGCACGCGACGCCGTTTGTGCGCCGGAAAGTCGATTGCTTCGAGAACTTCGCTTGTGTGCTGAAGCAATCGATCTAAGTCAGCGTGGGTTGCGACCGTTCGTTTTGCAGCAGGGGTCGTAGCGCTAGCTATACTGTACAATATGACTGCAGCAGCGTGCGAAATGTTCATTACTGGATATCGCGTGCTTGTCTCAACGTTGACGACAATGTCGCATTCTTGTAACACTTCGTTCGAAAGTCCTTGATCTTCAGCGCCAAACAGTATTGAGGCGATGCCGCGCATTTTAGAGAGCTTAACGCCGAGCCTCGCAAGCTGGTACGGCGTCCTAAGATGAGCTTTTGATCCGACAATTCCAGTGGTTCCTATCACCAAATTAGAAGCAACTAGAACATTTTCAAGTGTCTTAAGCCGCGCCGCGTCGAGAACATCCTGGGCATGAGACGCCATTGCTCGTGCGAAAGACCCTAGCTCGCACGGGTCGATCAGTGTAAGCTCTGAATAACCAAAGTTCTTCATAACGCGAGCCACGGCGCCCACGTTACCTTCATAAACAGGATTCACCAGTACGACTTCGATATCCATNNCGCGTGATCTCTTGCAACTAGTTGTATTCTCGCCACGTCTTGCTGCACTTCGTACATCGAAAGAACCGTACTTCGCTCTCATCTGCAGAACGCAATTGTCTGAGCCACCAGTAGGCTTTGTCGTTGCCACATTCAGAACAATGCGCCTTGATTGTAGGCAAGCCGGCTTCTGAATCGCCTTCGATTACCAACATGGTCCGTGTATTGCGAGAAATTTCGTGAATGTGCTTCTGCTTAGCTAATTGACTTTTTTCTTTGGTGAAACCACACGTCCGACACGTCACGAAGTCTTCCTTAGGAAGCATAATACTCTTGCACTTTGGACAGAATTCCATTTCGATCACAGATACCGATTACGCATCGCTTCGTACGAGTGAATCCTTTGTCTCTAATGCGATAAATATATAGGCCGTTGCTGCGACGCTAACACGGACAAAACTCCGGCCGCGGTTAGAGGAACACAGGAAAAAGCGGAGTCAAAATAGTTATATGCCAGCGTTATTATAAGGCGTTGTGAACTGATGGAGTGATACGGCCCTTGGTGGACTTCATACAACCTTTGTTGTGGATTGCGCTCGTTCTTTTCATAATAGCAATAGTTGCGCCGCGTAAGTTCACATATCCGCTCGGAGCTGCCGGCTGGGTTTTTTTCGCGCTCTACTGGGCATACCAACCCGTGAACTATCTCGCAATTGACGATTATTTCAACATCTTAGTATGTATTCTCGTTGCTGTTTTTTGCGGCTTCGTCGGCTATGTGATGTGGACGAAAGCTGACGACTTAACATTGCTCATTACGAAAGCCGCAGCAGTAGGTGGCATATTCTACTTTTCCTTCGCACAATTTTCGTCTCTCAGCCACGCTTTGATAGCTGCAGTTGCAGCGCAGACTGCCTTGCTATTAAATTCTTTAGGCGTGCCGGCAGTACAGGCCAATTGGAACGTGTTGACGCTTAACGGCGCCCCGGTTCAATTCATCCTCGCCTGCACTGGCATTCAAAGCATCGCGCTGTTCCTTGGGGTCGTAGCTTGCGTTTCTGCACCTCCGCGCAGAAAATTGGCGGCATTCATGGTCTCTATCCCCACAATCTACATTCTAAACATCGTTCGTGATGCGTTTGTGCTGACAGCTACCGGTAACCAATGGTTTGGATTGCCGGCCAACAGTTTCTATGTGTCGCACGATGTCATTGCAAAATTTGGATCTTTACTTGCGCTGATGCTCATCTCTTACTTGGTGTTCCTGATACTCCCCGAATTACTTGACGCGGTAGTCGGCGTATTTGATTTGTTGAAAGGAGGCGTGACGCGTGGTAGCAACGGGGTCTGAATATTGGATTCTGGCGGGGGCCGCGCTAACGGTGTTCACGGGATTCTTCACTCCGTACGCGTTCCTCGTAATGGTCCCTACATTATTCCTTCTTCTTTTTTTTAGAGATCCTGAACGCTTATCGGACAGCCATAACGCGACCGACGTAGTCAGTCCCGCAGACGGCAGAGTGCTAAAGATACAAGACAACCAGCTCAGCATTTTTATGAACATCCATAACGTACACGTCAACAGAGCTCCTATCGATGGTGAAGTCGTCGACATACGTTACCACAAAGGAGGTAGACTCCCCGCTTTTCACAAGGAATCGGACAAAAACGAGCGGAACAGCATCACTATACGAACTCGGCTTGGCAATGTTGTCGTCACCCAAATCTCAGGTGCAGTCATCAGACGGATCGTATGCTACGTCAAGCAAAATGAAATTCTCGGGAGGGGCCAGAGAATAGGCATGATTCGGTTTGGCTCACGGGTCGACGTTGCACTCCCTAGCAGTTACTCATTCGTCGTATCGCGAGGGCAAAGAGTCAAAGCGGGAAAGACGACAATCGCTAGATTGGGCATATAGCGGCAGGTGTTATGTGGTTACCTTTTGATATGGAAATCCGGGAGCAGGATGTTGCCACAATAGTGAACTTGCTGTTTGGCATGCTAGCCATCCTCTTTTTGGCGGAGGCCAACAACATTGGTATCGCCGCAGCGTTTGTTCTTGTGTGCGTCCTCGCTGACGGAGCTGACGGTTACCTGGCCAGGACACGAGGACAGGGAAGCCTCGGCTTCCAGCTCGACTCACTCGCAGATTTTGTTTCTTTCGGGTTGGTACCGTCAATTCTGGTGTACTACGCGGTCAGAGACGCCGTAGGCTATCGCAGTCTCTTCTTTTTGATCTTCGTCGTATCATTCCTATACTTAGTCGGCGGGATGCTGCGACTTGCGCGGTACAACATCGCCCCTCAGGAAGCCGCATTCTCCGGGTTGCCCATCACTGCGGCTGGCATGATAGTCGCGCTGTATATTCTTGCGGGACTTCCACCCGTCGGCTTGTTGGCAGTCGCTCTCGTCCTCGCAGGACTGATGGTGAGCGATGTCAAGTACCCGAAAGTCAGAAACACAATTACTCTCACCGTCGTGGGCGCATTGCTCCTGGTCATCCTTCTTCTCTACTCGATCGGAACGAGTTATTCGATTATCTCCGCCATTCTCCTACTGCTCTCAATTGTGTATGTTCTGAACCCGTTGTACCGGAGGTATTTCAGATAAACGAGAGAGACCAAGCGCTTTTCGAAGCAGGTATAAAACTCGGTGCATTGTATCACCAATACGTCGGCGCACCACTTGATTTGAACACAATTACGACCCTTGAAAAAGCAATAGAAGAAAGTATACGGGTACAACCCTACGTCGAGAACATCACTGTCAGAATCGACAGCGACCGCGTAGCATCGAAAATCAACAAATTTGGCTACGCAGAACTTGAAGGCAAGATGCTCGACGTCCAGCTCGTTGTCGCCTA
>PMIN01000166.1:0-6575 GCA_003158275.1 Methanobacteriota archaeon | reverse complement strand
GTGATTTTAAGGAGCGGTGGGCGACATTCTTCGTCCGATACTACGAGAGCCAGATACTCAAGCTCGCGAGCGATTACCCAGAAGTGAACAGTATCGATGTGGATTATCAGGCCCTACAAAACTTCGACATCGCTCTGGCCGATGCACTGATTGATAGCCCACAGCCTGTGCTAGGGTCTGCGCACGATGCGCTCCTTGAATATGATCTGCCCATCGAATGCAAACTAGACGCGGAAATACGCATCGTCAACGTTCCTGATAAGACAAAGATTAGGGACCTGAGAAGTAACCACGTCGGTAAGCTCGTCTCAATCGAGGGGCTTGTACGTAAAGCCACGGAAGTTCGTCCAAAGCTCACCGAAGCCGGCTTTGAATGTTTGAGCTGCGGCAACATAACGAGCGTCGAACAAGATGATGCGAAGCTCAAAGAGCCGGCTGAATGCTCTCACCGGGTCTGCAGAAAGAAAGGTCCTTTCAAGTTGAATTTCGCACATTCTAAATTCGCAGATGCCCAAAAAATTCGGCTGCAAGAGTCCCCTGAAGGCTTGAAAGGAGGGGAACAACCGCAGACGCTCGATGCAAACGTGGAAGCAACGCTGGCCGGAATGGTATTTCCCGGTGATAGAGTTGTTATGACTGGCTTACTGCGCGTTGCACAACGGCAGTATCAAAACGTGAAAAGCACGACCTTCGACTTGTTTCTCGAGGCAAATTCAATAGAAGTAGAAGATAAAGAATTTCGGGACATCGAAATATCGCCCGAGGATGAAACCAAAATAGTCGAGCTTGCAAAGACCGCAGGAATTGATCGCGCAATCGTGCGATCAATAGCTCCATCAATTTTCGGCTATGAGAGCGTCAAGGAGGCAATAGCGCTCCAACTGTTTTCGGGCGTGCCGAAAAAGCTTCCTGACGGCTCACACATACGGGGCGATATTCACATTCTTCTTGTGGGCGATCCTGGCATAGGTAAATCACAACTGCTGCGGTACGTGGTCCAGCTCGCGCCTAGAGGCATATACGCCAGTGGCAAGAGTTCGACATCAGCGGGGTTAACGGCAACCGCGATAAAAGATGAATTTGGCGATGGCAGATGGACTCTAGAGGCGGGTGCACTTGTGCTCGCAGATCAAGGAATAGCGGCAGTTGATGAAATGGACAAGATGCGGTCTGAGGATAGATCTTCTCTGCACGAAGCGATGGAGCAGCAAACTGTCAGCGTGGCAAAAGCGGGAATTATGGCAAACCTCAAGAGCCGCTGCGCCCTGCTGGGAGCTGCGAACCCGCGATACGGAAGATTCGACCCGTACGAATCAATCGCTGAGCAAATCAACATGCAGCCCACTCTTCTTTCTCGCTTTGACCTGATTTTCGTGTTGACCGATGTACCAAACGAGAACACTGATACGGGCATCGCGAAACACATACTCCAGTCGCATTTTGCTGGAGAGCTTGCCTCCTCCGGAATGCCCAATCAAGAGGTAGAGGCTGCAATGAGCATCATAAGTCCGGAAATTGAAGCAGAGCTGCTTCGCAAGTTCATCGGGTACGCGAAAAGGGTAAATCCAATCCTCACTGAAGATGCCAAGCAACAATTCATAGACTACTACGTAGGCTTAAGGAAACAAGGCGGCGAGGGCTCGCCGATCCCTATAACCGCTCGTCAGCTTGAAGCTCTCGTGCGGCTTGCCGAAGCGAGCGCGCGCATGAGACTAAGCAAGTGGGTGACGCTCGAGGACGCAAAACGCGTTATTCTAATCGTCGAAGCGTGTCTAAAAGAGGTCGGCGTAGACCCTGAAACGGGGAAGCGAGATTTCGACGTAATAGCCGTTGGAAAAAGCAAAAGTCAACAAGAGCGCATCAAAAACATTAGGGATATCATCAGGGAACTCGAACGTGAGGCGGGATCCGCACACATTGACACAATTGTAGAGAGGGCATCGAAACTAGGATTTGAAAAGGACAAAGTCGAAGCCGAAATAGCCCGACTGGTGCAGCAAGCGGCAATATTTGAGCCAGTAAGGTACAGCCGTAACTATAGGCTTACACAACAATAAAATGCTCGAAAACGATGATGTCGGTACTCTGACGACTATGTACTTGAAGTCATACAGTGTCAACCAAGAGATCCTCGTAGCTGTATGTGATTCAGAACTAATAGGACGCACCTTTCGTGAAGGAGAGTTTCACCTCTCGGTGAACGAAGACTTCTTCAAGGGTCGTCCTGCAGATGAACACGAGGTGAAAATGGCACTCGAAGATGCCACGATCGCGAATCTTGTCGGCGAACAATCTGTTGCCTGCGGCATTGACAGCGGCATCATAGATAAGCACTGTGTGATCACAATTGACGGCATTCCGCACGCCCAAATGGTTCTTTTCTAAATCACAGGCGATCATTTGACTCCAAAGAGCGTTTGTCCCAGCTGTGGTGGGCCCTCGGATGGGATATGCGAGCGGTGTCTCGCACAAGACCGTACTATCGCGGCAGTTCCTGAATTCCTCACCATCAAAATGTGTCCGACGTGCTCCGATCACTTTTTCAAAGGACACTGGCTGAACGACGATCTCGGTAAAGCAATCGAACGCGTGGTCAAAGAGGCTCTGACGATCGATGCAGACGAAGCAACAGTCAAGGTTGTTTTGAATGAAGTTACGCGAACGATGGTGCGTGCGCGGGTCGAAGTCGACGCTCCTCACGTGGGGGACACGCAACACAAGAGTTTTGATATAAATGTTCGCGTAGACCGGGCTTCGTGCGACAGATGCAGTAGGATCTCAGGCGGTTACTACGAAAGCAAAGTTCAAATACGCGGCGACCACAGGACGCCGGACAAGGCCGAGCGGCAGCGCGCCCTCGAAATCGCAACACGAACCAATGACCGTGCACAGAAGGTGGATAGGTTGGCGTTTATCGCTAAGACCATTCAGCTAAGAGAAGGCCTAGACCTGTACGTCGGCACAGTCAAAGCCGCAAAGCGAATTGTCCGCGCCTTGGTTCGAGAGATGGGGGGCAACCTTAGCGATTCGGCCAAGCTTGTGGGACGACGCGACGGAAAGGACATTTACCGTGTGACCTTCGTCGTAAGGCTGCCTGAATTTCCGACAGGCGCGATTATTTCGGCCAAGCAACACATTTATGAGATATGCTCGGCCACAAGCACGACAAACGCGGTCGACCTTGAAACAGGCCAAAGCGCTGCTCTGAATGCAGAGGATTTGCGCAACGCCCAACTTTTAGGCGCTCGAAGCGAAGCGAAACAAACTGTGTTAGTATCGATCGATGCCGATGAAGCCCACCTGCTCGATCCAGAGACTTACGCCACTCTTACCGTTAAAAGGCCCCCGTATGTTTGTAAAGACGACCAAGGTAGAGAAATACAGGTCGTGAAGACCCAAGAAGGAGTGTTCATCCTTCCATGAGAGGGCATCAGCTGCTTGAACCATTGCTACCTGCGCCACTCGAAGAAGACGAAAAACAGCTGCTTCCCCGCAGGTGGCAGATCCTTGGCGACTTGGTGCTAGTAAACATCCCGCCGGAAATTGAGCACCTCAAGCACGAGATAGGCGAGGCGTTGCTGGACCTTTACCCACGCTGCAAGAGTGCATTGTGGGACAAAGGAGTACGCGGAAGCCTCCGTACACCTGACATCGAAGTCATAGCAGGGTCAGAAACGAGCACGATCCATAAGGAAAACTATTGCAAATTCGCACTCGACGCAAGCCGCGTCATGTTCTCTGCAGGCAACTTTGCGGAGCGAGTTCGAATGAGCAAAGTCGGCCGCAACGAAAAAGTCCTCGATATGTTCAGTGGCATCGGCCAGCTTTGCATACCAATGGCAGTGCACGCACATCCTCAGTCGATATGCGCGATTGAACTCAATTCAGTTGCATTTGGTTACCTACAGCAGAATATTACGCTTAACAACGTTGACGGCATAGTCCGGCCCATCTTGGGCAACTGCGCTGACGTCACCCCAAAAGAGCAATTCGACCGAGTACTAATGGGACATTTTGAGGCGTGCGACTATCTTTGCAAAGCATTTCAAGCTCTCGCTCCCGGTGGCGTCGTGCACTACCACGAAATCGTCCCGTTAGGATTAATGCGCGAGCGCCCCTGTACTCACGTAACGCAAGCCGCACGAGCACTCACTCGATCTGTTGAGTTGCTCAGCGTGCGCAAAGTAAAGGACTACGCCCCGGGAATTGTACATGCAGTGGTGGATGCTACGATAAATTGAGCTCGCGTTTGACGCTCGTGGCGGCGTCAACCATCACCTTAAGCTTTTGAAATGCCACTTCCCTTTTCTGAAAGCGTAGCCCACAGTCGGGATTTATCCACATATCTGCACCAAAGACGTCTATGCCCCGCTCGATTCGCTTCTTTACAGTTTCTACCGATTCGACCTCTTGGCGGTCAGTGTCGACCACGCCGAGGGCGACTTTTTTTCCGTGACCTTCAAATGCAGCTCCTGTCAACTTGTCTAGCAAAACGGGGAATTTCGCTGCTTCGACGCCGATGAATTGTACGTTTTCCAGCTTCAGCAGCTGCTCATAATCCTTGAAGGATGCAACGTGGGGGTGAAGCTTCACAGGGACCTTTATATTATCGACCGCCGCGTCAACAAACCTCATTACTTTTTCGACCTCCACATTATACAAAACGGGTTCATCGATCTGCAAAACATCTGCTCCAGCACGAACGAGCTGCTCTGCTTCAAAGCGGAGCGCTTTTGCCAAGTCATCAAGCAAGCGCGGATCGAGACTCGACCGGTACGGCGTGCCGGCACTCAAAGACGAGGATGCGGCGAGCGTTGCAGGACCGGTCACGATCCCTTTGATTTTAGCATCCTGTCCAGCACACTGCCGTGCCAACATGAAGTCGTTTACAGTAACAGCTCTCAGGGGCCTACTAATTTTTCCAGTTATGTAGGAGCGACCCCTATCGCTTTTCATGCCAGGAATCCCCGCTGCAAATAAGCTGACCATGTCCGCTCTAACCTGGCCATCAGAGATTAGATCGATACCGGCTCTGAGTTGATCGGCGACTGCGGCTTCAATCGACGTGACGAATGGATCCTTTCCGGCCATAAGATCTTGAACGTTCATCTTTGCCTTCAGCGCTTCTCCGATAATGTGCGTTGGGTAGCTCCCAACTGTATTGGTGAGTATTCCCATTCAGGCCATCCTCCGTTGCTCGCGACCTCGATTCGCAGCCTTAAATAAATTATGCGTGGAGGATTGCTCCGGCTTCGCACAGCCCTCTCGCAACTTCTCGACGTTGACTGACAGACAACTTGTCTCTTGACATTGATCGTCGAGGAACCTCTGCATCGCGTTTTCAAGATCGTGAAGGTGCCGTGCATAGAAAAGGTGCGAGCTGCACCTACAATCTGAGGAGCCAAAACCCGTGATGCTAGTCAGCACCGGGTTTAGCGCCAAGTTGCGCGCCACTTCACATTCGATTCGGTCGCCGGTTGTGATTTCGCTTATCCCGATTATCTCTGCAACGGCTGAGAGGTGATCGATGTGCCACTTATGTGTCTTGTTGCGCCCTGCAGACACATCCAAATGGCGTGCAACGCGTTTGAAACCGCCCGGCCCCAACGCTGACCCTACGTAAGCGTAGAAACCTAGCGCAAATTGGATCGTCCGGAGCTTTCCGACCGTCACACGTTTGGCACGGGCTAACGACAGAACTAAGACGTACACGCCGCTAGCAACATTATTCTGGACCTTCCGTTGCTTTGGCGAGCTCAAGAGACTGTTTGATCTGTTCATTTACGTTGTTTGAAGTTACCTCCCCGTGACCAGGGTATAGCACGCTGACGTCCAGCTTGACCAACCGCGAGATCGAGCGTATCAGGTCACGCGAGCTTCCGCCAGGCAGATCAGTACGACCGACGCTACCGTACGGAAAAACTGTGTCTCCGGAAAAAAGACGTTTCGACTGGGCTTCGTAAAGGCAGATGCTTCCAGGCGTGTGTCCAGGAGTGTGGATCACGCGCAGCGTCGAATCACCGAGATCAATTTTTGCGCCGTCCGTAAGTACAATATCGACGCGAAACTTAGGCGCACGTGCGCCAAAAAAATGTGCCGCGGAAGCGCTCGTGCCGATTTCTTTTGCATCGGCCTCGTGCATCATAATGACTGTCTTATCAGGAAGTTTCAACTGATCTAAGGCCGCCGTGTGATCATAGTGCAAGTGAGTCAAAATAATGCAACACGCTTCATCCAACGGCAGCTGTTTTGCTGTAACTACGGACCCTAGATCAACAACAGCATTTTTCTTTGCAATTAACCAGAAGGTGTTGCTCTCATAAGGTCGCGAAAAGGTGTCCACACGCACTTCTATGCATTATGGCGCGCAGTATGATAAAGCTTAGGCTCGATCTACACGAAGCCAGCACTGCTCACATTTTTAAGCAACAAGAGCGTAATCACTTAACGAGGTGTGAGCGGACCCGTAATCAAACTAGCACCATGACGCTACTAACAGAAGCAAAAAAAGGGTTAAACGACGACATAAGAAACGCTGCCAAATCAGAGGGCATATCAAGCGATAAACTTAGGCG
>PMIN01000081.1 GCA_003158275.1 Methanobacteriota archaeon | reverse complement strand
GCTAGCACTTGACAATTCGGCTGTCGTGATGGCTGTTTCCGGTGCGCGCGGATCAATGTTGAACCTTACGCTGATGGCCGGCAGCGTAGGCCAACAGTCAGTGAGAGGTGAGCGGATCAAACGAGGATACTATGATAGAACGCTGCCTCATTTTCGAAAAGGCGACCTTGGTGCTGATGCGCGCGGCTTCGTCAGGTCGAGCTACAAGAAGGGCCTGACGCCGACAGAATTCTTCTTTCACGCTATTGGAGGGAGGGAGGGACTTGTCGACACGGCAGTTAGGACGTCTCAGTCTGGATACCTCCAAAGACGGCTCATAAACGCGCTCCAAGACCTAGAAGTGGAATATGACGGGACAGTGCGATCTGGAGAGAAAGTGGTTCAGTTCGTTTACGGGGAAGACGGCATTGACCCCACTAAGAGTAACTATGGGAAATCCGTCAACGTACAGAAAATCGTACAGGACGTCATTGAAAAACACGGGAGCGGGTGAATTCGATGGATCTTCAAGAAGCAATAAGTGGGCTCAAATTGCCTTTGAACGTAAGAAACGATCTATTTGCAGAGTTAAATAGCTTGCAGCTGTCCGAAAACGAAATCACTGAGATACTTCAAGCGACTCAAGACGAGTACGCAAGATCAAAAGTGGAACCTTGTGAGGCCGTTGGAACGATCGCAGCCCAGTCAATCGGAGAACCCGGAACGCAAATGACAATGAGGACGTTTCACTACGCAGGGGTAGCTGACATAAATGTTACGCTTGGACTTCCAAGGCTCATAGAAATAGTCGACGCTCGGAAAGTACCTGATACACCGATGATGACGATATATCTCGAAGCCGAGAGCGCGAATGACCGAGACAAAGCCTTGCAATTTGGCTGGGAGATTGAAGCGACGCGGGTAAGCGACATTGCAGATATCCTTACTGATACTGATGAGATGCAGATCTATGTAGAATTTGATGACCGGGTTATGCAACAGCGCGGTGTCGATTTGGACGCCGTTGTGACTAAACTTCAGGCGCTTCAGGATGTCGATGTTCGCGTTGATGGATCTAACGTCGTATTGAGCCCTTCAGTCAAGCGCTACAGGGCGCTGCTTCAAATCGTAGAAAAAGTTAGGACAATGGTCATTAAAGGCATCGAGGATATTAAACGGGTCGTCGTACGAAAAGAAGGCGAGGAGTACGTTCTCTATACAGAAGGTTCGTCTTTAAAAAAGGTGATACCGCTGGCGCACATTGACGCGACCCGAACGAGGACAAATAACATTAACGAGATGCATGAGGTTTTGGGTATCGAAGCAGCCCGGAACTCCATCATCGAAGAGGCAATGAGCACGTTGCGTGAGCAAGGACTGACAGTTGATGTTAGGCATATAATGCTTGTGGCAGATATGATGACGGTTGATGGCGAAGTGAAACAAATTGGGCGGCACGGTATTGCAGGAGAAAAAACGAGTGTGCTGTCGCGAGCTGCTTTTGAAGTCACCGTGAATCACTTGCTCGATGCCGCCGTCCGCGGCGAGACAGACGAGCTTGCTGGGGTCACCGAGAACGTGATTGTGGGCCAGCATATTCTACTCGGAACTGGCGACGTTAAGCTAATCGCAAAAACGAGCAAAGTATAAATTCTGAGGCAAAAATGGAGTTAGATATCGCTAAATCCTTAAGAACGGCAATAAGAGACGGAACAGTCGCGGTAGGCGCAAAGAACACGCTTAAATCAATCCAGAAAGGCGACGCGCAGTTGGTTATCCTGGCCTCTAACTGTCCGCAAAGGTTTCGCGATATAATATTATCAAGCGCTGTGCCTAATGCAAGTCTCGAGGTCAACAGCGTAGAATTAGGATCAGTTTGTGGAAAGCCGTTCACGATATCCGCCCTTTCGATCGTGGATCCAGGATCTTCAGACATTATGTCTCTAAGGGAAAAGGAGATAAATAATGACAGAAGTTAAGCTCACAACAGAAGGGATACGCTACATAGCCTTGTTTGAGAGTTTAACCCAAGCAATCGCCCGTGATTGCTATGTCGACGACGAGAACGATCGCGTGATATTCGTCGTCAAGAAAGGGGATATGGGCCTCGCGATCGGCAAGAATGGCAACAATATAAACAGAGTGAAAAGATCGGTAGGGAAACACGTCGAAATAGTCGAGTACTCCGATGAAGTCGACGAGTTCGTTGCCAATGCACTTCAACCCGTTTTCGTTAAGAAAGTACAAGTCGTTGTAAAAGAGAACAGGAAACTTGCCTACGTTGAAGTCATGTCCAAGGATCGTGGAATAGCGATTGGAAAAAACGGGAGAAACATTCAAAAAGCAAAATTGCTTGCGCAAAGGCACCACGGCCTAGCAGATGTGATTATTCAGTAGTTCCTTCAAACGAGGAGTCATCATGGGAAAGGGCATCTATTCGGCACGCAAACTGAAAAAAGACCACAAAGCGCTTCGATGGAGTGACAAAAACTTCAGCCGTCGCGTACTCCATCTGGACGAAAAAGCGAACCCGTTAGAAGGCGCACCGCAAGCACGAGGAATCGTGCTTGAAAAAGTCGGAGTGGAAGCAAAGCAGCCAAACTCAGCTATACGCAAGTGCGTCAGAATCCAACTGATCAAAAACGGACGACAAGTAACCGCCTTCTGCCCCGGGGTAGCAGCGACAAACTTCATCGACGAGCACGACGAG
>PMIN01000034.1 GCA_003158275.1 Methanobacteriota archaeon | reverse complement strand
GTCATTGTTGCGCCACCACACACTCAGGTTTTCGCCACGAGTCATCCAAGCGCCTTTTTCCGAGCAGTACTGCAAAATCGTTTCATAGAGACGCGTCCATTTCTTCAAAAAGAGAGAAGACATGTTATACCACAACACTGTAAGACTCCTGGCCAAAAGCGTTGACATTAAACTTATCCCGCATACCGCGAGGCCGCGCGAGTGGCATACCCGCCCCTTACTGTCACTCTTGAATGGCTCACCTTCCTTTGTAGCCTCCTCGCATGTAAACGAACTATACCAACTTAAAACACGTAGATTATTCATCACTAGCTGCTCGGGTATTGCGCTATCGTTCAAAACGTAGCAGGAATGCTACGTTTCCGTGAGACGACCTGTAAACAGTCAAGTGCATTTTCCTGATAGGATTCCACTCAAGCAGCGTCGTCGCGGTGTTCCCTGAGCACCCTGCGTGACCGAGGCGATCAGCCCGCGACGCACACCCGGACTAAACCTATGCCGTGGTGCACCCACAGTTAGACGCAATGAAAGACAACGAGACAAAAAGAGCGCGTTTTATAGAGTTGCGGGGTCAAGCCTCCTGCTGGCAAAGACAGACGCTGAGATCGGGGTCAGTAAGACCACCTTGACAAACTGGGACCGGGACTTAAAAGAGGATAGGGAGAGACTCGACAACAGATTATTACCTCAGCGCGACGGGTTTAGCACGGAAATGCGACGTCATCGTGTATTTTGCTGTCACGATATAACAAAGGATCCTGTGCAGGACATTTCGATGCTAACGAGCAGCCTTGCGACGGTTGCGCTCGAGTGAAAAGAACGGCTTGCCGGGACCATCATTGCATTCGTCACATCGATTCTGACAAGGCCGCGTAGGGGCAAAGACACCGAAAGGACTGCCCCCATTAATCCAGCATTTCTCAAGTACCAGCAACGTGTGTCCGCTGCCAACGCCCAGACAGGCGCAAGCGGGCAAGTGAGCTCCGGCTTCGTTCCGCCTCCGATAGATTTGAGTCAGCTCAAAGGCCAGTCGATCCGCAGCGCCCTAGTTAGTTCCTCAAGTCTGCCATCATCTTATGATCTGCAACCCCGCTGGCCGTCACCGCGGTCGACCCCGCCAACAACACGACAAACGTCGCCGTCACCAAGGCGGTCAACGTCACCACCACCACCATCATCGGCACTGGGCTCACCATCAAGCCCAGCGCCACGCTCGCGTACAGCACCAACTACACCGTGTTCGTTCCCAAAGACAGCGTGAAGAACGGCACGCAACGCTTGCAAGCAATTTCACCCCCCACTTCACGACCGTCGCAGCACCGAAAAAGAGCAGCACGCTTAACGCCACTGCCCCGCCACCGCTAACGTCACCACGTGCTCGCTCTGGGCACTGCCAGCGAATGAACCCTCCCGCACCGAGGAACACACACCGCCAGCAGCACGGACAGCGTCTGGGCTGCTGGTGGCCCTCCCGGTCCCAAGCATATTGAAATGCCCGCCCTCTTATGCGATACAGAACGCATGCGAGCCCTGCGCATACCTACTTTCCGTGAGATGGACGACTGGGTGCGGTCGTGCACGGCGCAGGCTCAGCTCTATCCACAGTGCAGCAGCTCTTACAAAAGGTACAAGCGCAGGGTTCGTGAAGGGGTTTCGTTTACCCTTTCGTACTTTCCACTATTCGGAAGTCGCGCAGCTAGTCCACGATAATGCGCGGACGGCGGCATTCCTGGCAATATGGAACGCGCTCCTTGTCGCCTTTCAGCCTACAATGCGTGTAATTCTGACACCTTTGGCAGTTCATCATATCCGCATTTTATGAACAGCAGAGTGAAGAACGTTATCCGTGTGGTGAAAAAATAATAGGATTCGCTTACGCGACGTAATCTCCTATTTTTCCGCGGGTGCGCCATACCGTAACCTTTATCGGCTCTCCTTCTGCTTTTTCAGGCGTCAAGGCCTTTACGAGACGCGTATGTCACACGCAAGATTGTTTTCCTTTATTGTAGTGGTGATTGTGGCGGTGCTGCTTATCGCCACGCTCTTCGCTGAACTAGCCACGGTTCCGGCGCCCTCTAACGTCGCAGTATCTAAAGTCTCTACCATCGAAACCGTCGCCGGCATGGTGGGCCTTTCGAGACTGCCCCATCAACACAAGAGCTTTTACGATGCGGGGTTGTGGTGGTTTTTTTATGCCGCGTATCCCGACGCCGCGCTCCCGGGGTCGCTCTGTTACATCACATCGTCGAACGGCGGCGCTACATGGTCAACGCCTACAACCCTTGGGTATTCGGTTGGGTATGATGCGGAGTGGACGCTCGCATATAACACCGTTAACGGGAAAGTATGGGTAGGGCTATCAAACTATGCCAACGCCACAAGTGGGGAAAATAACTGGGGGTTTATTGTGCGTCGTGGCTCTCCGCAGTCAAACGGAACGATAACGTGGGACGCGGCGTGGCAGACTGCCATTGCGGCAACGACCGCCGTAAGCGACCCGAATATGGTTATCGACACGAATCAGCACCTGTGGATAGGCTATAATGGCTCGATCACAAAAAACGCCAATACTGATGGGACGTGGGCTACAGCACCAGGATTTCCTGTCCGCCTACGTGGCAACCAGATTTTAGCGCCGCTTTCCAATGGCGGCGTATATGCGGTGAATTATGAATGGGGCTATAATATACGATCAATAGGGTACATAAGTACCACAGGCAGCTCCACGTTCACCGCTGAAGGAAATATCACCGCCTTGCCTGTGGAAGACACGGCAAGCAATGCAAACACATATGTCGGGCGCATTTTTGCTGACGGTCTCGGTGACGGCATCGCTCACGTTGTGTATCAGTCCACGACGGGACAAATCCGCTACGCACAACGGAACGCGAATGGGGTGTGGGCTCCCGAAGTCGTGCTCGCAACCGGCGCAGAGCCAGCGGTTTCTTCGCCGATGTTGACGTTTAACCAGAAGAATGGCGACATAATGGTTACGTGGACGGCATACGACACGCTTTACTGCGCGGTGAACCATAATAATTCGTGGTCTGCGGCATTCCCGATTTATAACGCATCATTTGAAGATTCGTATGAGCACGCAATCTCGGCGCAACTCACTGACACAAGCGGCACCTTCCTCGTAAACACCCTTGACAGTTCATATAATCTCTTAACGCTTATGGTGGCGACTGCAACGCAGAGGACGGCGACGAACCTCACCGCTACCGCGCCCCCGACCGCTTCTGCCAACCAGAACTTCACCATCAACGGCACGCTGAGTACCGACACTACCGGCATTGTGGACGCCAACATTACGCTGCAGCGTTCCGTTGTCACCATCAACGGCACGCCGAGTACCGACACTACCGGCATTGTGGACGCCAACATTACGCTGCAGCGTTCCGTTGACAACGCCACGTGGACCACCCTCACGACGAGTACGACGAACGGCACGGCGTGGTATGCCTTCAGCAGGAATGAGAGTGCCGCCGGGACATACTACTATCGCACCGGCTACGCCGGCAATAGCACCTACGCCAACGCCACGAGCAACGTGGTGAAGGTCACCGTGAAGATACTTGCGGCGTGATAGTGAGCAACTTGTTGACCCGCACCCCGGTGCGCCACAGCACCCGCAGCATGATGCAGTCGTGTGCTGCACTAGGAGCCGCTGCAAGCACCTGATCGACCTGTTCTTTCTCGAGGTAGTCGGCGATGTTCTTCATTCGCAGTGCCGGAAAGGAGTTTTGTCGGCAATAACGGTTGCCATTTTAGCTCGTGTTCTTGTTTCCTACCGTGTATCCAGAGACAATTTTCAGGTAATCGGAAGCGGACAACAGATCAGCGATAGCGTAGCAAAATCAATGTAGCTTACCTGCTGCAGAAAAGAAACTGAGGACGTGCCTGTGCTTTAGGAAGCCCCCGAAACGGCACGACGACATTTTCAGCCGGGGTGAGTTTTTAGATCACGTGCCATCAGCACGAAATGGTGATTCAGCAGCAGCTGCGCCCTCACCTCAAGCTCCACATCTGCTCGTTTATTTAATATTCTGCATTAATATGGCAAGACTCGCTTTGCCTGATCTTGCAGATCAAAATGAGTCGTATCGTTTGCAACGTGAACGAGAGGCTTCCGCACGTCTTGTACATCGGCTGCTTCCCCCAAAACGTACGCGGCTTTCTGTCGAGGGGTGATGTTGGTACTATCACGTTTGGCCCCCTCACGAAACCCTCTCTTGACGCATGAGGAGGAGTTCATGATTGCCAATAACTCCAATAGGCGGGCTTCTCTTGTCTAGATGGCAAGCGAGCAGCTGATTTCAAAGCCTGTGCAAGCGGTTAGCCCCCATTAGCGCGAATTTATAAATCTTCGAATAATACTTCGTATAGTTGTAGCGCTCGACAAGGTCTCCACCAAAACCTTTCTTAAAAGCACTGTATCCCACTTGTGTTGGGTCGCGATCTCCAACGGTATATCCTCCAAAATCAAATTCTCGCAGTCCTTTGCCCTTCGCGTATTTTATCGCCACCCATACTAGCAACCTGTTCGCATTGCCAATCAAAGCAGCCTTGTCAAGATCAACCAGTCGCTTGGATGCCCCTAATCTCCACCTTATAATATTACCATCGGCGAAAAAGGCGTCGCCGCACAATATCTCTCCATCGTACTCTGCAACGAAGAGAGGGCCGCTTCGTTTTAGAACGCTAGTGCTTTCCGAATCATGTGACAGCCCTTTTTTCTTTCGAAACGAGTCATTCAGGTCTTGGAATTCGTCATAATTGTCATTCAGTTTGATTCTGACACCATCCCGTTGAGCTTTCTTTATGCCTTTCCTAGCTCTCTTTCTGCTCATTTTTTTCCATATTGTGTCAAGTTCTTGCGTTAAATCTACTACTAAGGTGTGAGCAGGTCTCATCTGAAAACCCGCGAGATCCACCTTAGACTTAGTATCAAAAAACATGACGCAGTCGTAGCCCGTTACGTCAAAGGGGTGATGGCTAAACCAGATCTTTTTGGTCTTGAACCCATATCGGCGACTTTCTAACTCCAACATGGTGTTTTTTGAGAACGGTCAAAAGACCTTATAAGACGACAGGAATCCAACAACAGGTTAGTGCCACAGTCGCTCGACAGGTTTAGTATCGGAATCCAACGTCCTGGTGTAATTTGCTCTCGATATATTAATAAATGATCCTATTACAGGGTATCCCGATACTAACGAGCAGCTTTGTAGTTGTACGAGTTGCGCTTCGGATTATTCCCATGTCAAATCAAATCTGTAAGCGGCAAGGTTTTCGACGGGGAATGTGGAAAAAAAGAAGTTTACACCTCGGACCGAGTTACAAAAGAGCTATGAAAGCCGGTGCGGCATGTCAGCGATCATAGCTGCACGTTTTGCGGCTTAGAAGCAAAGACCTTCGCTTCACCAGCTAGCACCCTCACGCGACGGATCACCCTCCGCGATGTCCCTGCAAAGGCACCAGATCCTCTAAACGTCTCGGGATGAGGGGGCTTGGTGAGCGCTTGGTCGTAATATAGGGCAACATCTTCGCCGTTATAGCGCACAAAGCCCCGTCAGCGTCGGCGTAGACCACAATCATCTCATCTGTGCGCTCGCGCTCAGCGCTCTCCAGCTCGCTTACTCTTCTTTTCAGACCCCCGAAACGCACGACGACATTTTCAGCCGGGGTGAGTTTTTAGATCACGTGCCATCAGCACGAAATGGTGATTCAGCAGCAGCTGCGCCCTCACCTCAAGCTCCACATCTGCTCGTTTATTTAATATTCTGCATTAATATGGCAAGACTCGCTTTGCCTGATCTTGCAGATCAAAATGAGTCGTATCGTTTGCAACGTGAACGAGAGGCTTCCGCACGTCTTGTACATCGGCTGCTTCCCCCAAAACGTACGCGGCTTTCTGTCGAGGGGTGATGTTGGTACTATCACGTTTGGCCCCTTTACCAGTGAATATCCTCATAAGTAGTTCGACAATCTCACTGCGGCGGAGCTTAAGGCGCTGCACGACAAAACTACCTCTCGAGCAAGCAAGTCGATTTTTTGGGGGATATGCTCAGCTGGATACCTTGTCAACGGCATCAAGTAATTGTGACGGCCTGTCACCACCCTTGCCTTCCTCTCCATTCTTTAATCTGCCCGCCGTTGCCTCAAATATGACTTGACTACGTTGGAAGCGGTTGTGTAAGCTTCCAAATGGAACGAGCGCACGAAAACTAAGTAGACGGCGGCGCCGAAACTTACCTGGAGAGCCAGATGTGCGGCATACGACCAGCTGTTTGGCAGCACGAGGCCGAACGCCCAGACCGCTAACGCCATCGTTGCCGCGCCGTAAAACTGAGGTGCCAGGCTTCTCAGCATGGTGGCGAAGCTCAGATCGATAATATGAGCGGGAATTGACCAGTTAGGGTACCACAGCACGAAATTGGCCACAGTGTAAGCGACGGCGACGCCCAATGCCCCCCAGCGTAGTCCCACGATGAACGAAACAACGTAAATGGATCCGGTCACGAGCCCCCACCTGAACATGATGCCGGTTCGGCCCTGCGACTGGTAGAGCCAACTACCGGTGGCGCCGATAGACTGAATAGCACCAAGAATGCTAAAAACTTGAACTAGGGGAATCATCCCGGCCCATTCGTCACCAAATAACGTGAGCACAAAGGGACGTGAGACAACCAGTAGGCCCAACGTGCAAGGAAACGCCGCGAGCGAGATCACGCTGATTGATTGCAAATAGAGAGCCCTCACCCGTTCTACGTCGTTTTGGATCGCTGAGAGAGCGGGAAACATCACGTTCGAAATGACGCCCGCTATCTGGGTCACCGGCATCAATAAAATGGCGTACGAACGCGAGTAGATCCCCAGGGGCGCTGATCCTAAGTAGCGGCCGATCAGCAAGTTGTCGCCATTTCTCGTCCAGTAGTAGAAAATGGTAGCACCGAGCCAGTCAGTGCCGAATTTTGAAAGATCTCTAACTGCGCTCAGTTGCAGCGAGAACTCGGGTCGCCACGGCGCCAAGATCCACACCACGACGACGTAGACAATGGCATTCACAACGTACATGGCGACGAGACTCCACACGCCGAAGCCGCTCAAAGCTAAGTATATCGCAACGAGACCGCAAAGCACGGTGGACGTCAGCTGAGCGATTGCGAGCGTGCGAAAGTCCATCGCTTTTTCGACGAGAGACTCCGTTATCGTACCTAATGAGTTGATGAAGAAGATCAGCGAAATTACGACGACAATGGGCTGGAGCTCGGGGACACCATAAAAGGATGCAATGTATGGAGCCACAGCAGCAAAAATCAGTGTTAATAATGCGCCTACGGCGACACTGATCCAAAATACCGCATTTTTGTGGCGCTGTTCCACGTCCATTTTTTGAACCAAGGCTGCGCCAAACCCCATATCGGTGAAGAACATAGCAAACCCCGTAAACACGAGGACCATCGCAATTAGTCCGAAATCTTGCGGGGACAAAAGACGCATCAGGATAATGGTTACCACTAGGGTAGCTACCTGCCCGCCCACTTGTGTGAAACCGCTCCACGCCAGACCGACGCGGATTTTATTCTCTAAGTCTTGCATTTTTTACCGGAGTTGCATTACCTCATCTCGTTTGGTCTGCCGTAGCTCCTCTAGCCGATTCGGTGACCACAAGCTGAAGAATCTGACTCTCGAACAGCTCAGGCACGTCTTAATATATGACGTTTTACGTTTTCGTCCCGCAGGCGACTCAGAGCCGCGCAGATAGGCGGCAGGATTTTGATCGCAGCAATGTTTTGTATGGGTTGGCGCCGCATGTGGCAAGTTTGGGCGTAAACCACCCCTCAGCCGGACTTGAGATGAAAGGATGGCAAAAGCGCCAATGAAAACCGAGTAGCCACCTAGCGCGTGCATCGCTGCTTCAAATGGGGGGCACATTTCGAGCTTGCATTGCGACTCGAGAGCCAGAAACATGCATATTTACGAAGCATGCTGAAGAAATATTGCCCTTGCATTAATGCTGCCATTTTACACTCGCGGCGATCAATAAAACGTTTGTTCGCCAGGTTCAATCCCACGCAGATTTTCACGATATGAGGGGGCTGAGGCTCTTGCCAAGGTAATTAAGGCTAGGACATCGGCCGGCACATTCGATCTCCCCAAAGGGTATCCTTTCCGAGCGCTAATTACGTTTATGACTGAGCTGCGACTGCGGCCACTCGATAGCGACCCCCGCGGCTCCAACAGCTCGTGTCCCACCCAGGCTAATGCCACAAAGGTTTCTAAGTTCGTGTCTGTGAATGCAACGCCAGCGAATCTTCAGCGGCCTTCGCCCATCAATCGTGCCAGAAAAGAGAAACTCACGACCATTTGCTGTCGGCTTATGGTCAAAGCCTGTCACAGCGACTAACGAGAGATCATTCCGGTTAATTGCCGCATACACGAATATCACGACCAATAATGAAAAAAACACGAAACATAGCTGCAAAACTGCAAGTGTTCCACAATGTAACGTTTTTTGCTAGGGTAGCGAATAGGGGGGCGCGCACACTACGACTGTTCTTGCTTCAGGATACTGGCCGAGAATCGCGTCGCGGCACAGAATTAGCAGCGAGGCTATAAGAACGTATGCGTTTGCAGTTTGCGCAAACGTGTGGGGTAGCCACGCGCAACCCACGTGTTCTGCCATCAGACACGACCGCTTCAAGGACTGCTTGTCACGTTCACAAGCAAATAATCCTGCCTATATGGCGATGCGGTGAGGTCGTCGAGGTACAGCAGAAAGTCGATGCGTAGGTTGTTGCCAGCACGATCAGGCGCCAGTGAGACATTTTTTTCAGCCGTCTGACCGTTTGCAACGGTCTGATGCCCTGAGTACAAGGTGGTGGACGTGTTGCCATCGGTGAAATTGACCACAAGCGTATAGTTCGCGTCGTGATTTTCGTGATTTGCGATGGCGACAGTCACTGGCTTCTGCTGACCGACTGAGAATTCTGTCGGGTACCCCTGCATTGTGCCTCCGGGACCAAGGAGGTAAAACTCAGTATAGTTTTCTCGTGGTCCGGGAGTCGCCAGCGAGTACACCAGCACCGAGACCGAAAAAAGAACAGACAACGCAACAAATATGCTTAAGGCCCGCGGTACTCGGCCCTCTCTTCGTGCACGAAACGCTCGTACGCGATTCGCCACGGTCTTACTGCTCACGTCCATACGTTCAGCGGGCGAGAGCGCGTGCCGCCGCACGTACGCAGACACGGTCGCCACCAAGATGAAGAGGGTCGCGCTTGTCGCGACCGATTGGACGCTCAGCCGCCATTGAGTGTAGTTGAGGCCGAGCGCTAAGAGTGGCAAGATCACGGTGCTGAGGCCAAACGATAACGCCACGCGTTCAACGCTGGTAATGTCATCTTTGCGCGGAAAAAACGCAGCGATGAGGGAGTACCCGGGCACAAACAGGACGATCGGAATAACGACGACTGACCGGAGGATACTATCGCTCAGCAAGGACGCTGTGGTGAATACAGAGGCAACAATGCCGACTGCTAACGCGAGCAGCAAATCAACGTCCGAAATGCAGGCCCCCGATCGGGCGCTGGAGTGAGTGGTGACCATATATACTCTTGGCGGTGTTCAGGACAAGCCGCGAAACGCGGTGCGTATGGATCTTAGGGTTCCGCTTTGCGTTAGTTTGATCAACGTTTGCTGTAATGCCTTTGTCAAAGGCGGTGCGTGTGCCCCACGTGCTTGGGTCCTCGCCTAGCTTGCACTTACTTCGAAACGACTTTGAAGTTTAAATATCTTCGACTTACCGTTATCTCCTCGAACGTAACCACGCATAAAAAGTGATGGTCACGCCAGCGTACTTTTATCAGCTTCGCGTGGTCAAAATGCCGTTGGAAAGCAATGACGTCCGTGCGTGAGAACAAATCTGCAGGATGCGCTCGAATCCGCCGATGCGCAAAGCCTGCCCAGACAACAACCTACGTGCCGCGTTTCGTGCGGCCTGACGAACTGACGCGCTCGTGCAGATAGACCGACGCCGATCGAGAGCTCCGTCAACGGGATAGATCGGTAGACTTAGAGAAGCGCCTCAACCACAAACATATGATCATCGACAAAAAAAGCACGTTGAAGCGCAAAGGAGAGCAAATACCAGACCATAACGATACCCATCGTACTGGATCAATTTCTTACCTACGTCGGTGGGGGACCGAGCAGGGCTGTAGTTAGATGAGTGCATTGAGGTAGCTTGAACTGACGTTGTAATATGCGTTTACTGAGCCTGAACTGTAGATCAAGGATCCTGATGGATTGACGAGTACGATAGGTCCGACAGGTACGGTCTCACCGATAACTCCTTCTACGATGGGCTGTCCCACCACTTCTGTCCGAACGAGGAGCAGGTCATTAGGAGTCGCATTCAGATACGAGAACGAGACGAGGGGCTCGGTTGTTTTGTTGAAATAGAACGTTGAGGCCGTTGTGTAAAAGTCGTCACTCACCAACTGCCCCGTGCTTTTTTGCAGCAGCGTACTCATGCCTTGTAGCTCTGAAGCGGTGAGCGAGGCTCGCTGCGTGTTCGGAGTCAAGAGGCGGTTATCGATGTTTGCCGCAGGACTGAGGGTAAGCAGCAGCGACAGACAAAAAACGGTAACTCCAAGAAACACTGGTCTCGTCCAGCTACCGCGCACGAGCTGAGCGAAAAGCAACAGCGTTAACGCTAAAGGCACGGCAAGGAGTACCTGTGCAAGAGCAATCCACCTTTCGGACAACAAATAAAGGCCAGTAAAGTTCGAAAATGCCAAAAAAGTTGCCGGAAGTGCCATAAAAACGAAAACAAAAGTACGTGCATTTCCAAACTTTTTCGATACCATGTAAAAACATCCGACCAGCGATAACGTAACAAACGAAAAAGTAGCGACGAAATTGAATATCCGTTCGAACAAGGACGGGTTCACCGCCGTCGCACTAGCCGCTGCTTGCATGGAGGTTAGATCAAGGTTCTGTACAAGTGCCAAGATCGCCGCTAAGCCCCCAGATCCGTACGTCCACCAAAGCAGCATGGCCACGGCAAAAGCCGCACCAATAGAAAAGGAGAGATAAGTTGGCTCTTCGCGACCGTAAAACCTACGATAGAGCAGCGTTGCCAATAAACCTGAGAAAAGCGCGAACGCCATGGCGAGGGCAGCAAGCGTGTGCGCAAGGATCAATGACCCCATTATAATAAGCAACAGGGTTAAGCTGCGAGCCGCATGCCGACCCTTCAATTGCACTACGAGATAAATCCCGATAATGAGATAAATAACTCCGAGTGTGTTTGGGATGGTCCAATATCCTATCCAAATTATGTAGTTCGCAATAACGAATACCAATGCCCCGAGCAACCCCACTTTCTCACTGATCAGAGACTTGCCGATTAGAAAAACAAATAGCACCCCAACAACAACGAGCGAGAGTCCAACTGACAGCATCACTGACAGTTTGTAGTCGAGTGACGACAGCAAGGACGTTGCCGCGACGTACAGAGGGAACATGGGAAGGGTTGTATACTGAGAACCTGCAGCGATGTGACCCAGCTGAAGCGTCTGGGAGACGAACCATTGGTGTTCCCACGGGTCGATTCCGACGACGTTCGGAAAAATGAGGAGCTCCGACGCCTGTAGACTAAATCCAATAATCACACTTTGAACCAAAATCATCGATCTGCACGTCCAGTTGGAGATCGATGTCACGACCTCTACCGCAACAGCACTCACCATTAACGCCGTGAAAATGAAGTATGCGATTGGGCGGACGTAGACCTCCGGCCTGAAGTGCAACGAGAGGATTGAGCAGGCAAAGAAGAGGAAGAAAATCCCGCTGATGGACCAAAAAAGCTTTTCGTTGCTCGGCAGTTCCACGTGTCGTAGAGAGTCCACATTGCGCATCCGCAACCAAATCGTGCATACGGCTGCGACGAGCACAGCTACCAAAATCACGTTCGGATTAAAAATGCGTGAGACGAGCTCGTATATGAGCAGCAAAGCAGAGAGAGCAATTCCTGCGAGAGCGACAACCTTGTCCACGTCGTCACTTAAGCGATTTCGTTTCATAGCCGGTGCATTTCATTTCCAGCTTCGCGCGGTGCTTCGGCACATCGACAGCTGGCAAAAAAAATCAGTAAAGCACCAGCGTTCGTTCTTCGTTCCCCATCCATTGTCGAGAGCCCCTCTTCCTGCCATTCAACAGTCTGTTGCGTAAAAACGAGACAGTGCCCCTTGGATGCTCTCCTTATATCAGGCTTCGTATTAAACCATTGGGCGCGTCCTTCTCCTCTTTCTGCCCCTTAGGTCATCCTGAGTATGCGCGTAACGCCTCGAATCCGCTTAGCTATAAATATGGGGGCGAGGTACAATAGAATCACCGCATGTACGCCGTGTTACAAAGAGATGATGGGGCGCTCATCGACGTTCGCGACTTCGAGCACAAGGCAAGCAGCGACCGGCGGACGTTCTACTTTGATGGGGCTATCGATGGACTGATCCGAAGCGACTATACGGTTGAGCCCAGCGTTGACGCACACGCCGTGATTAGCGAGCTCCCTAATTGCTTGCCGAGAATTAGCGGGCAGTACGCCGGCGTGTCGATCAAAGACGGGGCGCTCGAATTCGCTTCCACCGATATCGGGGCGGTGCGAGAGCTGTACTATGCGACAACTGATGCTGAGCTCATCATCTCAACAGATTTCTTCGACCTCGCAAAAGCGGTCGGACAGCTGGAATATGATCCCGTGCAGCTGTCCTATTTTGTCGATAGTGGCTTTTGCCGTCCCGGGAGGACAACTTTCAAGACGATATACAAGGTACCGCCCGGCGAAGCGCTGCGTCACAGTCCAAGGGGCTCGTTCGTTACGGAGAGTTACTTAGATGATTTCCGCGGGATCGAAGTGACGTTTGGCGTTTTCAAAAGGGCTATACTGAACGCGATACGTGCCGCTGTCCAACAGAGTCCTGCCTTCGAGGAGGTTGTCATGTTGTCAGGCGGCGTCGATTCTTCAGTCTTATGCGCCTTACTCAAACAAGTCACAGACGTGTCCGCCGTAACCTATCGCTTTGTCCCAGCTATTTCTTGGAATCGATCAGACGAAATCAAGTCCGAAAAAATGGCTAAAAAAATACAGGTACGGCACGAGATAGTAGACGTCGACTTAGACGAAATCACCCTCGATTACCTAGATGATATAATACTTGCAATGCCCTTCGCTGCGCATCTGAGCGTCAACTTTAAGAAGATCTTTAGTTTCGAATCTTCGGTAAATCGGAGGAGGCGGCTGTGGTGCGGAAATGATGCGGATAGCTTGTACAATTATGCTGAGACGGCACCTCTCGCAATTCTGTCTCGTTTCATGTTTTCCGAGACTTACGCGAAAATGCTGAGAGGCGTCAATGGCTATGAAAAGTACAGACCTGCGAAGCAAGCGCTTGACCTATTCCTCAAATGTGTGTTTCGCGTAAGGTACAAACAGCGTTTTGAAACGTCCAAGTCGTTTGATGAGCTTCTGTTGGGCATTGGGCGACCGAGGGACTATTTGGGTAACCCTCCCGCTCCTGCGTTGCGGCTCGTCGGCGAGCAGACTGAAGCTCAAAATAGTAGCGTCGAAGCACGCGAGCCCGTTACTGTCGCCGCAATACGAAAACAATTGGTTGATGAAATGCTCAAGGCCAGCCTCCCTGACGGTACGCATTACGTCCACCTCCAAGCGCGGAAGCTCTTCCACTTGGACAGCATCCTGCTCTATTCAACCCCAAGCATCGTTCATTTGTTTCGTGAGCTGCGATTGTCCTTGCTCGATGTGGCTTTTCACAAGCGCCTTTTGTATCGATATGCGCGAGAGCTTGGCTTGTCAAAAAACGATTTTCGGTCAGTCGAATACTCTGCAAAAAGAGAGCAGAGGCCGCAAGACTGGTTGGAGGTGTTTGGATCCACCACTTTCGGGAGAGAACTGAGGGAGGACGCATCGAAGTTGGCACATCAGATGGGCCTCAAATGGACCCCTTCTCCAGCGAGCACCTGGAATGAGGCAGTGCGGATCGTGTGGGTAAACAACGTCTGGATGACGTTAACAGAAAGCGGCGTAGAGCTGAAGTGGCCCACCTTCGAGAGGCGGTAACCTTGAGCCAACGACGTCAGACGCGTAGGGTAGGGCGCAATGGCACCTCATGTCGAAGATGTGCGTACTCATCGGGCGTTACGAGAGCTCTTAGAATTCTACAACTTTTCCATCGTGCAAGACACCAATTACGCCTATCCTTTCGTAAAAAAGCGCTTTTCGCTGTTCAATCGAATCGCCACGATCGTGGCTCACTTCGGAGCAAGTTCTGGAATCATCATCAGCTCTTCTTAAGCGTAAATTTGAGTTTAAAAGACTATGCGATCGGCACGAACCGAGCAAGTTCACAGCCTTCAGACCGCAATAATCTTCAGCCTTCAACAAGCGGCAATTCGGCGACGAGGCTCAGTCCAACGTGCCGTTCCTGACGGACAGCGCACGCGCCCACGCTTCAACGGCGCGTTCATAACGAAATTCCCTCTCAACCGCTGTCCGCGCGTTTCTCACGGTTTCTCTCAGACGCGGATAGGACAAGCTCTCGTTGATAGCCTCTGCAATGCCTTCCGGTGAGTTGTCGCGAATCAAAAAACCGGTCTCTTTATCCTTTATTACGTGTGGCACTGCGCCGACAGGCGTGGCAAGAACTGGCGTTCCGCACGCCATAGCTTCCAGCACGACGTTCGGGAGCCCTTCGGTGAACGAGGGGAGCACGAGCAGTTTCAGTTTCGCAAGATACGAGGGGATTTCCGCGTGAGGGGCCCACGCCTTGAAGGTAACCTTGCTGCGCAGCGGCCCACCGTCCACCAACGTTCGGATTTCGTCCTCGAGGTTGCCCTCGCCGATGATCAGAGCCCTTAGGTCAGGCCGCTTCTCGAGTGCTTTTGGCAACGCTTCGACAAAGTTGAGAACGCCCTTTTCTGCGTCTAACCGGCCGACATACCCCACGACCGGAGCTCGTTCTTGGAGATCGTTTTTGAAACTAAATTCGTCAAAGTTGAGAAAATGCCGATCGGCTATCACGACTTTCTTGCTGTAGGGTTCCAAGTTCCATTCTTCGACCAAGTCAGAATAGAGGATGATCCGATCCGAAAAACGGAAGTTAGCTTTTTGTAGGATTGCAATGACGCCTGGGAAGCTAGACGTCGCGGCAGAAACATCGCACGCTGATCCAGAAAGCGCAATGAGCAGTGTGCTGCCTAATGCTTTCGCCGCAAGCCCTGCAAGAGGCAAGCAATCTGCTCCTATAAAGAAAACCCATACGTCGACCCGCCTTCCCACCTTGGCCAGCAGACGGGCGGCTTGTATCTGCATCTTGCCGTATCTGAAGATCCGTTGCGCCAAATGACCGCGAGGCTCGGTCAAAAGATACTCGCGAAATTCGCATATTCGCACCCGTTTGTCGTTCTTGAAGCGATCATATCCCTTTTTTCCGGTGATGAGATAGATATTGCCGGCATTTGGGCATATAACGTCTATGAGGCTAGACAAGGGGGTAATTCCTGCTGCAGCTAGAGGTGCGGTAAGGATCCCGACGTCGAGTTTTTCTCTGTTTGCTTCCATGGTTTTGTGGATTTCGACTAGATGATTCCGCGCGCATGTAAGCCCATGGCTTTGCGGCGGACGGTTAGACCACTATAGATTACTGCTTGGGCCTCTTTGCGTTCTTCTTGTGCTATTCAAACACTTTCCACGATCGATTGGCAATCCGAGCACACCCCGTTTGTTACGCACGTTTCAAAAACTGCCCGCAAAACGCGCGCCAGCGAAATGCGCTCCTTACGCTTATTGCCACAAGTATTGCTGAGCTATTTATCATTTCCTACCTGCTCACCCTGTACGAAAAAGCTCGGCAAAAAGGCGCCAAGCAATGTATGGCAGGATTGCATTATTGCATTCGCATAAGCCATCTCACATCCCTCAGAAACAATGGCTCAGCACCTCCCCCTTGGGCTGGCTCTGTCACTGCGAGGGTTCACTCGGGTGAAAAATGCGGGATAGCAACACAAGCGTCAAGAAGCACGACAAAAAACGCGATCAAAAAAGCTATTTGATGTGTCGGGCATACGATGACGCGAGTGTGACTAATGGTTGCGTCGCCGAAGGTTTCTATTGTTGTTCCTACCCATAATTCAGAAAGGACCTTAGCTCGATGCCTCGAATCAATACGGAATCAGACATACACGAACATCGAGCTGGTTGTGACTGACGAGGTATCGAAGGATCAGACTGTCGAAATTGCGCGCCGTTTCGCGGACCGCGTGTGCGTTACGGAGGCAAAAGAGCGTAGCGCGCAAAAGAACCTCGGGATTACGGTATCGACAGGAGAATTCATCTGTTTCATCGATTCTGACATGGAACTGACCCCGGCAGTCATCGAAGAATGCGTGGAGCGCGTTGCACTCGAAGAGCGCGTGGGCGGAGTGATCATACCTGAGCGATCGGTTGGCGGCTCTTTTTGGGTTACCGTCAGGGATTTTGAAAGGAGCTTCTATGCCGGAAGCCCGGTCGAGTCTGCACGATTCTTCCGGAGGGATTTGGTTGAGCGGGTCGGCGGATTTGACGAAGGCCTCATCTTCTTTGAAGAATCAGTCCTCCCACAAAAGATCGAAAGCCAGGGGTACATCGTGACAGCCCGTATTACGTCAGATATATTGCATCACGAAGAGGGCTTTTCGCTGTGGCGGCATTTACGGAAGCGGTATTATTACGGAAAAACAACGCGCGAGTATCGCGAAAAGAGTCCACAATATTATAGGAAGCAGTACGGTCTTCGCTACCGAGTCCAGCTCTTTGTAAACAATGATCGGTTCTGGCGCAGGCCATTGCTCGGCCTGTCCGTGCTCGTAATGAAAGCGCTGGAGCTGAGCTTCAACGAGCTGGGAGCACTTTCGGTGCAGCTCTCGAGAAACAAGCGCTCTCGCTAGCGGCTCAAGTAGCTCGAGTTACTCGTTTTCGAGCGGCTCTGTCGTGCGGCAAGCGAGAATGGGCATACCGTTGCGTCTGTCGGTTATTCCTCCCAACCAGTTCTTCCCCTCACCACCTCCAACATGAACCCCGCCGTAAGAGCAAAGCACTACCGTGCTTCGGGTCTAGCACAGAGGCAATCGCGAAGCAACCCCCGTCTGGGCAACCACGACAACACATGGCTTGAAACTGCTCGCTCAGAGCGGTCGCACGAGCCTTTGGACTAAACAGAGAGCAGATGTGTAAGTGAGATGATGCCCCCCAAACAAAGCGGGGCACGACTCGAACAGGAGGCCAGCATCGTGCCAGAAAGCACAAATCGGTCTTACAGACAGAGTTAATACGAATACTGATGATTAAACCGTAAAAGCATTGAGGAGTGCGTGCAGTTGAAACGAATGCTTATCATCATCAACGGCTGGACCACAAGAATTGCCGGCGGCGACTATCACACGTTACGGGTTGCGCAGAATTGGAGCGAGAACAATGAGATCAGCTATCTGATCTCTCGCTTGGGATACAATTATTCGAAAGATATGCTGAAAGGAAAGGCGTTGATTCTGGATTCTGGCTTTGACAGCGAAGCGTCGAATCCGTTCAGGGTCATCGTGATGTACGGTGCCCGCATAGTCCGGCTCTTCGTGTCACCACCACCCTTGGAAACGTACGACGTTGTCGTCGCCTCATCACATTTCTTGGCTGATGTGCTCCCTGCGCTGTACGTACGTTCAAAGAATTCTTCATGCACGCTTGTCGGATACTGGCACGGGTTACCAATAAAGCAATCGAGCCCGTGGCGATACGTCTTGCGCCAACTAAACGATGCGATATCAGCGGCACTGCTCCGAAGAAATTTCAACTTGATTTTCGCGATAAATCAATCAGTGAAAAACCTTCTTGTTTCGCACGGCGTCGATGCACAAAAAATCCGAATCACAAACAACGGAACTGATCCCGTTTCGTTACCTTCTCACCCAAAGCCGGCCATTTTTGACGCGTGCTATGTCGGTCGGTTGGAGAGGATTAAGGGCATTTTTGATCTGGTAGCCATATGGAGAGACGTTTGCTCGCGAATGCCGGACGCAAAGCTGGCAATTGTCGGAGACGGATCTGAAAAAGATCGGCTCACCAATTTGATCGAAGCTGAGCACTTGACACACAACATCACACTATGTGGATTCGTTGAGGAACAAAGGAAATTTGCGATAATGCTTAGTTCCAAGCTTTTTTTGCTGCCGAGCTACGCAGACGATTGGGGCATCGCAATCCTCGACGCCATGAGCTGCGGTATACCTGCGATCGTATATGGGACCCCCGCGCTGCGGACGGTTTGGGGCAACGATGTCACCTTCGTTCCGGCAGGGGATACTGCGTGGTTCGGACGGACGATACTACGCTTGTTGGGAGATCCGCAGCTCCGCGGCGAACTGTCGAGGACGGGGTTACGACGAAGCGCCGAGTATTCGTGGACGAATATCGCGAGAGAGGAAGCTGAGGCGATTGAAAGCGTGTAATATGTCAAACGGCACAAATGGGCGGCCTAGGAAACCGAACGTGGGGATTTTCACGCACCATTTTTTCGCGCGAGCGGGCTACCCGGCCCTCGACAACATAGTTGCGCTGCTTAGTCCGCTGACGAACAAGCTTTTCATCATTACTGGGGGGGACTATGACAACGCTACCAGCGGCACTGAGATCTTTCGGATCCGGGCTACAGAACGGAAAGGCCTCCCATTAACAATGCTTGAACACGTATTAGTCGACCTACGGGTAATCCATCTTCTGTCGAAACTGCGGAGAGAGATGGATACCCTCATTTTTTTTCACGGTTCTAACTACCCAACGCCCCTTCTCTTTGCCCGGTCTCAAAAAATAAGGTGTGTCCTTGTGATCTCAACCCTGGGGTCCGCGAGGCAAATAGGAGCGGTCAAGCAACGCGGAGCCCCGGGGCAATGGGGGGAACGCGGTAGACTCCGCCTTTCTGAAGGGCTCGAGCGGATCAGCTACTTTTTCGCTGACAAGCTGATTGTTTATAGTCCATCCATCGTAGACGAGATCAAGCTGCAAAGATACCGCAAGAAGGTCGTGATAGCCCGCCATTCTCCGGTTGTCGACGGCTATGAGCTGAAGAATGACATCGCACAGAGAGAGGACGTTGTCGGCTACATTGGCCGTTTAAGTGAAGAAAAAGGGATACTCAATCTTGTGCACGCAATTCCGAAGGTGCTCAACAAGCGAAACGACGTGAGGTTTCTCATCGCGGGCGAGGGCAGGTTGGGGGACACCGTAGGTACCTATGTGGATGCACACGCCCTCGGCGGCAAGGTGAGCCTCACCGGGTGGGTCCCCCACGACGAATTGTCCGATTATTTTGCGCGCCTAAAACTGCTCGTGGTCCCGTCGTACACGGAAGGGCTTCCCGCTATTATCATTGAAGCAATGGCGTGCGGAACGCCAGTTCTTGCGACGCCTGTCGGTGCCGTGCCGGACGTGCTTAAGGACAAAGAAACTGGTTTTATTCTCAACGACAACTCTCCAGCCTGCCTCACAGAGGGTATCACAACGGCGCTGGCGTACCCGGAGCTGAGACGAATCGTCACTAATGCGCGGGCCCTCGTTGAAAGCGAGTTTCGGTATGAAACGCTCGCGGAAGCGTGGCGCGATATACTTTGTCGCCAATGACTCATGAAAAGAGGTGCACATGTGAGGAAGAACGGTACGAGGTCGTGGGAAGACGTACCGGAACCCTAACGCTAATTCGCCCGTTTTTTGGCTATGATGAGTGCGCCTTCCCTCGCGGACCGCGGCAAGATGGCGTTTAGTGCTCGCAACAACGTATTGGTCCTCACCTCTCGTTCGTGGGTGGGGTCAAGCTCAACGTAAAACGAGTCACTGTACGAGAATCCAGCCGAATATACCGTGTTAAATCCGTGGATGTTCAGGAGGGGCTTGAGAGCGTTATGCGTGAACACGCTTATGTGTCCCATGTTGAGCTGACTACGTTCGCCTCCATCGATACAACCTCGACGAATCCTTCCAACTGCGTACTGCTCGGGTCGTAGTGGTACCGCATAAATCCCAACGGGACGACGATTCGGGTATAAAGCGTCGCTAGATTGGGGCTCGACATAATGAAAAACCCATCTCGCTTCAGCACTCTATTACATTCAGACAGAAACACATCGGGGAGTGTTATGTGTTCAACGATGTCAAACGCGGTGACTACATCCCGCGCCTCGTCTATAAAGGGGAGCTCTAGCGCCTTGCCAGGACGGAAGGCGTGCTTTTAACGTTGTCGTCAGCATTTAATATGTACACAGTGGCTGATTGAAAAATCCGCTCCAATAAATGACGATAGCCCAAAATCCCACCGATATCCAGCACCTTGCAGGATGTAAATGTGTAATCACGAAAGTACTTGGATACGAGACGCAGCTTCTGCACCGGTACGTCTGTTTCGCCGCTTATAGTGCGTGATGCTCGAGTAATACCACCGCTCCATACACGGATCAAGAACGTTCCAGTTCGACCTTCTTAACGGCGTGTACACCATGTTTCTCAACGGAGGCTCAAATATCTGCGCAGAATCATGTTTCTCCAGTTTCGGATAGTATAATCACGGTTCGCTAATCCCGTTCAATATACCATACAGCTCCTTTTTTCCTCCTATAGTTTGCGCTACGCAGCTTTCCAGTTCGTGGAGTCAAAATGTGCACTTCGTGTCCTGCTGCGCAGTGTTTTGCTATCTCAATTCAGCGCACGTCCCCGCCGCTCACCTCTGCGCCCTCTGTTGTCACCGAGTGTCCCGTTATTAACGTGCTTCTCTCGAATGCTGTTAAAATCGCGATGCTGAGTCAAGATAAGCTAAACGTGGCGCCTTGACGACACGACGCCAAGCGGAGAACTATGCAAGCAACAACATAGACTATGCGGCCCCGACGACGACGGAACAACCCGCGTATGAGGTAGCGTAGAGGGTGTCAGATTGTGAGTTGACCTGATAGCGGTAGGTGCCCTGCAAGGCTTCACTGATGGTGAAGCGGTACGAACCGTCGGTAGCGGTCGTGGCGGTGCCGAGGTTGGTCCACACGCCCCCCGCATTTCTGAGGAGGAAGATCTGCTTTCCAGAGAGGGGNNAAGCTCTGGTTGACCGTTGGGTTGACGTTGGAGGTGGTGACGGAGAGGACAGTCGGTCTGAGAGTACCGATAGTCATTGTCAGGGAGGCGACCGAAATCGCAAAATTTTGATACCCATTTGACGCGACCGTATACGCGAACGTCCCTTGCTCTGGTTCGCTCCACACAAAGGAGTAGTATCCGTTCGTGTCGGTTACCCTTGAGGCTGGCTGCACCGTCTGCCCGCTGGAATCTCGCCTGTACAGGTCTATCTGCACGCCTGAGATCGGGGTGCCATTTACATCAGTCAAGTATCCGGAGAGCGTGAAGGTCTGGTTGGGGGTGGGGTTGCTGTTGGACGTGTTGAGTGAGATCGACGTTGGCGTGAGTGAGCCAACATGTTCGTGCAACCCTCCAAACGCCGCCGTGTAGTTTTCGTCACCGAGGAACTGCGCTTCATACCAGTACTCACCCGCTGATTGTTCGCTTAGAGTAAACGTGTAAAAGCCAGTCGCATTTGTAACGTAGCTCGCTCTCCGAGTCCAGGCGCCTGTCGGCGCCTCAGAGTACAGGAGGATCTGCTTGTTGGGGATGCCGATCCCATTCGTGTCCTGCAAGTAGCCATAGATAGTAAACGTCTCGTTGACAGCGGGGGTAGCGTTGGTCGTGCTCACAGTATTCGTGGCATTTTGCACATTACCTATGGCTACGGGTACCCAACCATTCCAAGTATGGGTTTGTGTGTAGTTCTGATCGCCGCTGAACACACCCCAGTACCAGTACGCGCCTTGCGAAGATTCGCTGCGGGTGAAGGTATAAGAACCGTTTGCAGCGGTCGTCGTGGTATTCACAGCCGTCTGCTGCCCAGAGGGATCTTGCCTGAAGAGGGTAATTTGTTCGTTGGAAAGAGGCGTGCCGTTGATGTCTGTCAAAAACCCATGCAAGGTGAAGGGCTGACCAACGGAAGCCGTTGAACTTGTCGTGAAGATGCTGAGCTGCGATGTGTGAAACGTGCCGATGAGCACGGAACAACCCGCGTATGAGGTAGCGTAGAGGGTGTCAGATTGTGAGTTGACCTGATAGCGGTAGGTGCCCTGCAAGGCTTCACTGATGGTGAAGCGGTACGAACCGTCGGTAGCGGTCGTGGCGGTGCCGAGGTTGGTCCACACGCCCCCCGCATTTCTGAGGAGGAAGATCTGCTTTCCAGAGAGGGGGGCGCCCGTCGCGTTGTCTTTCAAATAGCCCGAGAGGGTGAAGCTCTGGTTGACCGTTGGGTTG
>PMIN01000206.1 GCA_003158275.1 Methanobacteriota archaeon | reverse complement strand
CTTCTCAGCTCTGCCAAACAGGCCTGATCGATCATTTCGGTCCCTATATATAGTCAAAAGGCCTATTTTTTGGCTATGCGGACACGGACTATCGTCGCGATAATAGCCGTCATCATTATCGTTATCGCCATCGTGGGGGCCGCTTTTGTATTGACGCTTCAGGCTCCTCAAGTGCAGGGGGTGTCGGTAAGCTCGATCGATAACGTGTCACGCTCGGGCTTTACGCTAACGTTTGTGATTAAACTGTATAACCCGAATGTCGTAGGCGTTAACATCAAATCCCTTACGTACAACCTCGTATTGACCTCCAGCAACCAGGTCTTGAGCACCGGCTCGGCGACGGGAATCCAAGTCCCGGCGCGCGGGAGCGTTGACATCCCAATACAGTCTACNNCATTAGCAGTCAAGTCAGCAAGATAATTTAAACGGGAGCAGGCACACCGATGAGGCCGAGCTAAAGAAGCTGGGCGGAGACCTCACTACTTACCAAGTGAGCGAAGAGGCGACTTTTTGTCGTTCACGGCGTGACAATGTTAAACCAGAATTCGAAGTTGTCCATCAGCGACAGAAACTCGATCAGTTTTTCCTGGCTGCCCTCAACTTTGGCTTCACCCGCGGCTAGTTTATCGACCAGTCTGGCTTCGCCCAGCGCAATCTGGTCCAACGCGGCGCGGGTCGTCGTCAGAGTGGCATCGGCCTCGTCAGCTTGTCTGCCTTTGGCGTAATTCAGCACCCCGTTTTCAACCGCCAGCACGTACTGCTCATTGATGTCGGTAAAGTTGGCGTTGACGGTGATGACTTTGTCTTCCGCTTTAGGACCGATGAGTCGCACCGCCAGCAGATCAAAGAACATATCCAGCGGGGTAGCCGTCACAGCATCAGGGGCCCCTGATTTGGGGACAGGTAAATCCATAACGCCATCGCGCAGTTCTTTGGCCCCGCTCAGGTAAAAGTTGCGCCACGGGCCAGATTCGGCCTGATAGCCGAGCTGTTCCAGGGCATCGGCCTGCAAAGCACGGGCCTCTTGGTTATCGGGGTCGGCAAACACCAGATGGTTGACCACCTGAGCTACCCAGCGGTAGTTGCCCTCGGCAAAGGATTGACGGGCTTTAGCCAGCAGGGATTCGGCCCCACCCATAAAGTCAACGTAATTCTTGGCAGCCTCTTGCGGCGGCAGGGGGTGCAAGTTGGCCGGATTGCCGTCAAAAAAGCCCAGATAACGCTGGTAAATGGATTTTACGTTATGGTTGATGCTGCCGTAATACCCTCGGTTGTACCAAGCCCGGAACAACTCTGCCGGCAGTTGGATGATCTCAGGGATTTCCAGCATCGTGTAACCCTGATTGGCCAGCCGCAGGGTTTCATCGTGCAGATATTTGTACATGTCGCGCTGCTTTTTCAGAAACTCAACACAGGCGTCTGCTCCCCACGTCGGCCAGTGATGGCTGGCGAAAATTAGATCATACCTGCCGGCGAAGCGATCGATGGCTTCATCAATAAAGTGCGCCCACGCTTTGGGGTCGCGCACTTGCGCCCCGCGCAGGGTGTAGAGGTTGTGCATATTGTGAGTGCAGTTTTCGGCCATGCAGAGCGCCCGGTACTGGGGGAAGAGGAAGTTCATCTCGGCCGGGGCTTCGGTGTCGGGGGTTAGTTGGAACTCTATTTCCAGGCCGTCAACGGTCATCTTTTCGCCGGTTTCGGTAATGGAGTCCGTTGGCTGGATAAGTGTGATCAACCCATTTGACGTTGTTTGCCCCAACCCGGCCCCCACCTGCCCTTTCACGTCTTTGGGCAGCACGTTGCCGTACATATAGCTGCCGCGGCGGCTCATCACGTTGCCGGCGATGATGTTTTCGCTGATGGCGTATTCCAGAAAATGCTCCGGGGCGATCACTTTGATTTTGCCGGCCTTGACGTCGGCTTCAGAGATAACGCCCTTAACACCGCCCCAGTGGTCGACGTGGCTGTGCGTGTAAATAACAGCCACGACTGCTTTTTGGCCTACGTGGCGGTAAACCAACTCCATGCCTGCCCTGGCGGTTTCTGCGGAAATGAGCGGATCAATTACCACGTAACCGGTGCCGGTCTCAACAATACTCATCACTGATAAATCAAAGCCGCGAATCTGATAAACGCCATCGGTTACTTTGAACAGGCCGTGATAAAGTGCAAGCAGGCGAGATTGACGCCACAAGCTGGGGTTTACGGTCGGCGGGGCGGTTTCTTCCTCAAGAAAGGGGTAGCCGTTCAACTCCCAGACCGAGCGACCGTTGGTATCAGTAATGATCGGCTCATTCAAGCTGGCAACGAAGCCCCGGCCAGCAAAATCAAAATCCTGGGTGTCGTCCCAGCTCAGTTCGTTGAGCACGGCCGTATTGGCTGCTTCGGTAAACCTTGTTGCGTCTTTCCGGTTAGACATCATAAACTCCCGTTGGTTGTTTAAGACCATCATTAGTCTTTATTTTTTGCGAGCAGATCACTGTTCGCTATGTAGTTTGGGCGATGGCTGTTTTTCTTTTCTTGTTCACCACCGAAAAGGAACACATATGCCAGTGTGGCGTAGCCGTTGGCAAGTGCGTAAAGGCCACCAATAGGTACTCACGCAGCCCACAAAATTGAAGCTAAAATGAGTACGCAACACATGAGAATAACAAGGATAGCTGATGGATTCAAAATGGCTTTTCGCTCCTTTAGGACGATCAACGCTAATAGAATTATGCCAATAATAACTAACAAGGGATTCATTTTATCTCCTTTAGCGCTTGTCGGAACAACTAGCATCCATGCTTCACGACGTTTCGGGATTTTTGCACGTCGAGCTGCTCTTTAGAGTGACAGTATCTAAACACTCAATTTAAGGTTTGCCTTTGGCCCTCTGTGGTACGTGAGATGCTCAAAGGGCGCTTGTATGTATCGTGCAAGATTGAGGATAGCACGGCAAGGAGATATCGCAATGAAAGAAGATCGAAAGGACGGCAAAGACGAAGTAAGCTTAATCGAGTTTAACGACCTAAAAGACACGGTCAAATCCATTTTAAGCCGCATCGAAGCCGTAGAAGAACACGTCAGGGCGCGCAACCCTAGCGAACAGATAACGACTATCAAAGATCTATTACGGCGCGTTGAAGCTATCGAACAGCATATACGTCAGCACCACCCGAACGATATGAAATAGGTGAGCGCCCGTAGGTCAGGCGGCGCTTGTGCTTGAGGAGTGTTGCGCGGACCGACACCCTCCTCATCAGAGAGCGCAAAAAGGCAGAGGTCTACCACAGTAAAACAGTCGGCGTGCTGGGATCGGTTTCACGCGTGAGTTTCTTGTATCAACTCGCAGCAGGCACGTGCCGGCTAGTGGCTCGTATTCTGAAGCGGAGTACCTTCACCCATTCTTGCCAAGAGGCGCACACGAAGGAGATTACAAACACAGTCGCGAGTTGAACGATCGTCACAGAAGCGAGTTTGAAATAAGCGCTAAGCTCAGGAGTGCCGATCGCGACAAAGAGGAAGGCAACCGCCGCCAGCGCCCATACGTCCATGGCCCTATTGGCAAAGATCCCTGAATGATACAGGGGATCTGTCTCCGACCGCGAGACAAAAGCAAGGATCATAAGGCTGAATATCCAAGCGGCAAACGCGAACGTTTGGGCCTGTACAAGAGGCAGGCCCTGCCAGAGCGCGTAGAAGTACGAGATGGTGACCCCGGCGAAGAGGCTGAGCCCCGAAGCCGCAACTCCCTTGAGCATAGCAGAGTTCACGAAGCGCTCTTTGAGATCCCGCGGGAGATCAGAGTAAATGCGTCCCTCAGCCGGTTCGGCGACAAAGGCTGCAGATGCCCCTAAGTCCATGAAAAGTTCGAGGACGATGATCTGGATCGGTGCAAGGGGGAAGGCGATACCAGCAAGCACCGGCAAGAGAAAGATCAGGATGAGCGCTGCTTTTACGGAGAGGTAAAACTTGACCCCCTTCCGGAGGTTTTCAAAGAACTTACGTCCCTCAAAAACGCCCTGTCCAATCAGAACGAAGTTGTCATTGGACAGCACGATGTCTGCCGCCTCTTTGGCTGCATCCGTGCCCTTGATGCCCATGGCGATGCCGATGTCGGCGGCCTTCAACGCAAGGGTGTCGTTGATCCCATCTCCTGTGACAGCAACGATCTCGCCATTGCGCTGAAGCGCTGTCACGAGGCGATACTTGTGTTCGGGCGTCGTCCGCGCGAACACGGCAACCGTTTTCACCGCGTCTTGCAGCTCCTCGTCTGATAGGCGATCCAGCTCGTCGCCCGTCATCATCCTGCGGCCGTCAATGCCCACGCTTTGGGCAACAAAATGCGCCGTTAGGGGATGGTCGCCTGTCACCATGATCGTGCGTATCCCCGCGCTCCGTGCGCGTTCGACGGTTTCTTTCACCTCCTTTCGCGGCGGGTCTTCAAGAAATAGCAGCCCCGACAGAGTCATCTCCTTCTCGATTTCTGAGAAAGGCAGATCGCGCGCAGCAGACGGCAGCGTCCTCTCGGCGACGGCAATGGCTCGCCTTCCTTTGGCCGTTTCGCTTCTGAGCGCTTCTTCGAAAGAGCCGGTTGCCTCTTTTGTGAGGGCCAGAACCTCTTCTGGGGCCCCGCTAACGAACAGTCGCGCGTCGCCGTCCAAAACGCGCACGGTGGAGCGCGTTTTTCGTTCGCTGTCAAAGCTTCGTTCACGAATGAGTGCTCCGATCGTTGGTGCCGGCCCCGTCTGCGCCCGCTCAAGGGTGGCGAGATCGGTCGCTGAGGTCGGAAACTCCGGCAGCGCGCCAAGCGCGGCCGCAAGTACGTCGTCCTCGTGTTCGTGAGGGAATACCGAAACAACGCGCATCTTATTTTCAGTAATGGTGCCGGTTTTATCAGTGAGTATGACGGTCGCGTCCCCCAACACCTCTGCGGCCTTGACCCTCTTTACTAAGAAGCCCTTTTTTGAGAGTTGGTACGCCCCTAAACCGAGCACCATGGTGATGATGATGGGGAGCTCTTCGGGGATCGTAGCAAATGCCAACGCGAGCCCGGTGAGAAACATCTGATAAAGGTTTTGACCGCGCAGGAATCCCAGGAACGGGATGGCTATGCTAAAGGCGAGGGCCACCCCCACTAAGCTCTTTGCCAACGAGTTCATTGCAAGCTGCAAAGGCGTCTTTGGCTCCGTGATCTCCTGCGCACGCGCTGAAATGGCGCCGATCTTGCTGGAAGCTCCTGTTGCAAAAACGGTCGCCATGCCTTCACCTGCAACGGCGAGCGTGCCTGCATAGACGTCGTCGGCGGCCTTTCGCTCTTGAGGGAAAGATTCACCGGTTAGCGACGATTCGTCGATAGACAGACTCAACGACTGCGTTACGTGCGCGTCGCCCGCCACCCGCGTGCCCGACGAGATGAGGAGCACATCACCAGGGACGACCAATTCGGTCTTAACGTTCGTCGTAACACCGTCGCGCAGGACCCGTGCGGTGGGTGCGGCCAGTTGTGAAAGCGAGGATATGGTCTTTTTAGCGCGGTACTCGTTCCAGACCTCGGCGAAGATGAGGGCAGCGATAATCGCAAAGATGGTGATCGTGTCACCCAATTCACCGCCAAGTGCGTAAAAAAAGCCTACCGCAAAGAGGAGGAGGATCATCGGCTCCGTGATCTCCTCCCTGACGATGCTGATGAAACGTACGGCATGCGGCTTGAAGAGGGTATTATATCCGTACTCAGCAAGGCGCTTTTCAGCTTCCGCCGTGGTCAGCCCGTTGCCTTGGTCTGCTTGCATGTTCGTCTGCAATATGCACCAAATCGATCGAAACAGCCAGTCTAGCTTGAAGTGATCAGATATAGCAATGCGTCCCTATTTATGTTGCGCCCTACTTTTCGGAGATGTTTCGCGCCTGGGGCTTTTATTCCGGCATGCGGGCAGTTGCTCGTGCACCTTCCGGTTGACTGCAGTTGTCCCCGTCTTTCTTCAAGCCAATCGTGTGCGCGTAAACGCTTCATTCGCCGAACGGCACGCTCTTATCGAATAAGGCTGCACGGGTTAATGGAGGTGATTGCCTCGGAACAGCGCCAACTTGCGGGAATCTTCTTGATCGTTTAATTGTCTTTGTCTTCGTGCTCTGGTGGCTGCTTGCTTATCAATTCCGTGTGCTAAGCTAGTTTCTTGAGCGTTCTTGGTTCTCACGGCTGTATTTTGGGAGGTTTCGCAGGTGAGATTACGGTACGGCACGGAGCCACCCGGCCAAAGGGTGCAGCATGCAGCAGCTTGGTATCGTCTCCATATGCCGCGACTGGGCTCTGCGCGAGTCTCGCCCCTGCTTGCCGCTTTCGCGGCCCCCTCATTTGAACTGCGCAGTCATTTGACTTATGATACCGAATGTGCTTCTCGCGGCGATCGTTGCTTCACAATTGTCTTGGTTTTTGGCGCCAGCAAAGCGGCGTACGCCTTTTTAATGTCGTCAACGAAGAGATCTGCCATGTCGCGACTGAAGTTCTGTCGGACGACGACGCGCATAATGGGGATTGCGTCGGCATTTGGTGGCAGCGTGTAGGCGGGGACAATCCAACCCCGTTCCCGCAGCTTGGCGGATAGATCATACACGGAGAAATCGACTGGTTCTTTGAGCTGGAACGTGACGACGGGAAGGATTTCAGCTCCGTTGAGGATATCGAAATACCCCGTGTCCAAGAGCCGCTTGGTCAGGTATTGGGCGTGTTCCAGGACTGCCTTGGCGGCCATCGCGTACCCCTCCCAACCAAGCCGGAGCAGGTTGTAGTACTGCGCGAGCAACATGCCGCTGCCGCGCGAGAAATTCAGGGTGTAGCTGGGCATCTCATCG
>PMIN01000015.1 GCA_003158275.1 Methanobacteriota archaeon | reverse complement strand
ATTCCAAATACCGCGCCGATGAGGCCGAGCCAAAAGGCAGCACCAAGGCGTGAACTAGGCGCAAGCTGAGAGGGGGGTGTTGAAGGGGGTATAGAGACTTCAGTTACTCTACTAACTCTCTGCGTTGCTGTTGGTGCTTCATAGATTGGCTGTCCACAGTTGGCGCAGAACTTGCTTTCAGCAATAAGCTTCGCTCCGCAGAGCCGACAAAATGTAGTTGCCATGTTCACCCCCACTGAATCAACGTCTACAAACTAATCACGTAAGAAAGAGGCAAAGGTTGGCTTAACGATTCCTACTCTTTTTTTCCCAAATAAGCCTCTCACGGCGTGATCGTATTGCCCCCATAACGAAGTTGTGCGGACGTTGTGGCATAGTGCCGACAGGGGTGGGATGTGGTGCACATTGAATAACCAATACGGGGTCTTCAAGGCTCCCTCGCTTTTCGCTGTCAATCGTCAGACTGGAGATCGCATTCTGAAGGCGGTATCTCTCCTTCATCCGTAAATACAGCCAACTTCTTCTTGACTAGCAATTGCGCTTGTGCTTCAGGAAGGAACATGACGTCATTCTTTCCTAGTGCGTACGTCTGTTCGTCAAGGCCGATGAAGTCCGGTATGTCTTCCAACACGCGCACTTGAGTATAGGCGACCGATGGGCTGACTTCGGACACATTTCGTTCAACTTCGGATCGTGTTTCCGAAATAGAATGGAGGGCGTTTTGGGCATCTGTTTCAGGTTTGGGTTGAGTTATGGGCCCGTTCAACTTGTCTCTTAGTTCTGTTTCGGAACTTCGGTCGGGTGCAGGGGTATAAGATCCAGGGATGGGGGTCTTGCATTCCTCCGAAGTACCGAAAGTAGTATTAGTGTTGTGTGTAATATCACCGTTAACCCCCTCTAACCTGGAATCTAATCCCTCCTTGTCCTCAGAGCTGTTTCGGAACTCGTCTCCGAAACACTCCGAAACAGCCCGAAGTTGACTGGCATCCTCCGCGTTATCATCCCAGTATACGATTGACTCGTAGCTGCTCACTATCGACCAATCTTCAGGCAACGCATAATAGCTCCTTCCCCAAATGCACCCCTCCGGCGGGGCCTCCCGTCGTGAATGGTATTTTAGCTCAGGTATTTTCTCGCGTAAGCCTTTATTCCCCGAATCGCGGTCTCCGTGCAAGAGTTCAGAAACACGGCTGCTACCCAATCCAGTTTCGTCCATAATAGTGGTAACGTCGCAGGGACTATGCTCCTTAATCACAGCTGCGATCTCTTGCTCTCTCTTGTTGAGCTTCGTTACCTGCTGAACGGCGACGGTCTTGAACAGCTCAAGGGCGTTAGCGAAATCCTGCTTCGTAGCTATGAGCGCACCATTTTCGTCAGTTTGACGGGCCGCACAGTTCAAGATACAATACGCCTTCACAAAATCCGAAAGGATTGGTAGGTTGCGTCTGTTCCGTACATCGGTGAACCTGATATTGTCTATATACGGGATTTTGACTGCAAAATCTACATGGTTGAGATGTAGGGACGCCGCTCTCAACAGTTCAACTTCATTATCTTCGTAGAAGTCAGGCAGTCCCAACTTTGCGAGTTTTCGTTGGTGTTGCTCTACGCGCTTGTTTTGTTCAGGCGACTCATCAACATTCATCTCGACTTGCCGATTGAGGAGCTGTATCGTCGATTTAGTGCTCACACTGGTGAGCCAAAAGGCAACTCGCGGTGGTAATGACAGCGTTACAGGGTTGCGCTTCCCGTCTAGCGTGATATGTTCAGTGGGTGAATCCCAGTTGGTCATTGCCGCACGGACGGTCTGTTCGACATCAGGAGCCAGGTTCACGTCATCACTGAATATTACCGTCTTAGGGTGTACTGTGTCATCGTAGAAGAGAGCTTTCGAGCTAAACGATGCAGCCAGGTACATTGTTGGATGCATCAAGTGGAGCACGGTCTTCGTGGCATGCGTCTTTCCCATCCCACTTTCTCCGCGAGCTTTGGCTGCAAGCCGTTCGTGTTTATGACGGACATGCTCGCTACCGATAGCATCAGCAATTCAGTCACAGATTCATCGCCGACATGAAACTTCTGGACGTTTCGCCTGAATAGCTCGATATACTCATTTTTCTGAAAGAGGCTTTGAGCCTCTTTACTGCACTCTTCATTCGTTAATGGCTCTACGGCCGGTGATCGTGGTGTCCCAGGAGCGTATCTGCTACAGCTTCCTGCAATATCCATCAACTCAGAATCGCTGGTGGGAATATCACAGTCGTTGCTATTGATTTCCTTCAGAACTGCGTAGATGTCATTCGTTTGAAGCCCATTGACTTCCCGATAGTGACAAGCGATTCGGAAAAGCGTATCATTGCGCTCCCCTTTTGGAATCGGTTTTGCATAATCGAGAGCGCCTCTGGCAACTCTGTTCTCCGGACTGTTTGCGCCTCTTAAGCACGTATCATCATCTGCGCCTATTGCGCGTTGGGTTCCCTGCAGTGATACGATATAGTGCAACGCGGCGTGAGATAACTTCGCTAACGTTATTCCGTCTTCAAGCGTTCTGGGATCAACGAATTCATATCGCTGCCCATTAGGATGAATTGACCCGGGCCCAACGACATAGCTACCAGCGCCTTTAATGTCAACCTTATCAGTCAAACGCTTCTGAGAATTGCTTCTGATATCAAACCCGTCGGCAGAACAGTAGAGGTGGTATCCTCTCCCAGTTTTGATCAAAGTGCCGACCTCAAAGGGGCCAAGCTTTTCCTGAACCTTCTGGATATCCAAATCGATATCATCTAACTCATCTAAGTCGAAATCCAAAACGAAGAACTCTTGCCCCGTAAGTATGCCGTAATTGTTGTCAGGGTAGCTTTGACCCCAGCCTAAGATGGCAACTTCATTATCGGTGGCCTCCTCTTGCCATCCAATCAAAAGCGGTTCTTTGCTTCCTTTCCTTAGGGGAAAAACCTTGAGGCCCTGGCTCGCCATAAACAGCGCGTTGCTCCAAATAAGGTTGTTAGTCGCTTCAAGTTTATCCCGTTCCAAATCGTTTTCATAGTTTCCACTGGTTCGTCTTGCATTCAATTTTCCTCCTTCGAAACCGGCCGGTCAAAACAGCAGTTTCGTCAAATCCGCACTGAGCCCGTTCTTGCAGTCTCTGTGATTGATAACATTTTGTTGCTGGCTGCACGCTCGCGGATTCTAATAATACATATGTGATCCATTCTATATATACATATGTTTAAATAGTAGAACACGTAGCTAATATATATAGCTTTGTTCTGCTTGAGCGAATCTAGCTTACTAGAGGTGTTAATTTGTTTTTTTGACGCTCGAATGGCTTTTTTCGCAAAGTACACACGATAGCGAAATGTTAAAATATAGGTAAGATGTAAGCAACCCCAAAAAAGTGCTTTTAAGGTGTCGTAAAAAAAATCGAAAAAACTAAACTGTGTCGTAGTAAAGCGGTGCTTGCACGTCAAAAGAAGAAAATAGGGTATCATTGACAGCTAAAACCAAATCTGATTTCAAGGATTTGCTGGAGTTGGCCGGGGGAGGGCGGTTTTTCTATCGCAAATTCGTTTTTCTTCAGCAAAACAGTGTGAATGTGGAGGTCGCCAGGTAGCCCTTACCACTAGGTAGTAAATGAAAGCTTAACGAAAGCAGTGCCGCATTTTTTGGTTTCCTGCCCCTCTTGTCACTGACTACCACACAAAGGACTGGCACAGCTCTTTTAGTCTGCTCGTTGCATTCTGCCACTCTTTACATCCTGTTAGACAAAAATGAATTGAGGATGTACTATTGAGCAAAGTAGTTTACGTGTAGCTAAAAGAGTCCGTTATCTGTTGCGCCTGTGACAAGTACGTGTTATAATCATTGAAGACCGCCTCATAGCACACTGAGTACACTCTGCCGTTGTTGTTCATCCCAAAGACCCACATTAATTGCACGATCTCGTTCATGTTTGGGTTCCAGTGCTGCTGGTTTGCCGTGTAAACAATTTCGTACGCTGGCAGCCCACCTAAAGTTACGTTACCTCGCGAAATCAAATGGAAGTCTTGGAATGTAGTTACGCTTTCAATGTGATCTGATATAACGTCCTGCAAAGTCACGTGCTGCCCGAGGTAGGTGTCGCTAGTACTAGCAGTGATTTTATCAAGGGTATCATTGGGGTTAAGGAAGATTTCGAGAGTAGGTTTCGGCGAACTCGAACTATTGCCCATCAGTATATAGTCGGTTAGTGCTGTAGGATAAGTAATTTTGAAACCAGCATCGCTGGAAAACGTCCTATTTTCGCCTGAAACTGTCATAGTATAGGCAGGTGTTGGCGGGAATATTATGGGTCCCAGCATAGGGGCGAGATAGACCCCAGTCACTGAGACAATAGTGACTACAGCCGCTATCACGCCTACGGTTTTAGCGACTGAATCTGAGATTAGGAGCTTCGGCATAATTCAGATCGTATTTCTTTGCTTTTTCATCTAATCAAAACTTCGCATGCTTGCGGCAAAGTTTTATTGACAAAGCTGCTAAAGGTGTGCCAATTTAAACATATCTTATGTTCATTATACAAGTCATTATCGAATCAAGGGTGCCTCGCACCGTTGAAAGCAAAACTTGCGAGTACTGAACAGAAATCACGCATCTGCTCAGGCAGCGGATCGATGATAATCGAGGCACTAGGTTTTAACGCAGATACTGGAGCCCCTGCGTTGGAAATTTATATCCCGACTCGGGCGCTCTCTTTT
>PMIN01000010.1 GCA_003158275.1 Methanobacteriota archaeon | reverse complement strand
CGCGTCGTGGCCTCCACAGGGCCGATTTTTGAATATAAACCGCAGAATGAGCTTACTTGTGCGAGCACAGAAGAGCCGAAACCGAAGACACCCGACCAGCGACATCACCAATCCCTGATATCGCTCGAACTTGACTACGGGGAGGAAGAACTCACTGATTACACTGCGTTTCGATGTATAGGCGTGACTGCGGCGACTATTCCATGGATTAACAAGTGTTCGGAAACGTACTGGAAGGTCACAAAGGGAGTCATAAACAAAGCGCGAACAGAAGCGTTCCGCGAATACGTTCTCTCCAAATACACCGGCATCTACTCAAAACGGAAGATGCTAAGCTTCGCCAAAGCGTTCCTCCGATATCTCACAAAGATGCGGCTCGACACGCGATATAAGGAGTTTGACCTGTTTTTAGAGATGCCTAAAACAGTCAAGGAAAGCAAAAGGATAACAGAACGCATCGTAACGATAGAGGATATCAAAAATGTGCTTTCTGCGATAGATGAAGATAATAAGAACGCTGAGTTTACGGCGCGACAGCGCCAAAACTACAAGGCCCTTGTGTTGTTCGGCGCATACACAGGGCAACGTCCCTATGCCACCATCCGCAAACTTACCGTCGGGCAGTTTCGGGCCGCTCTACAGCGCGACCCTCCTGTGCTTGATGTGCTGCCACACCAGGACAAAATCAGGATGGGACACTATGTGCCATTACACCCCTGCGTTGTAAAGGCGGCGACACCACTTCTAGAGGGCAGAAATCGAAAAGACGACACCCGCATATTTGCCCATGAATATTTCGACAAATGGGCGAGGAGAAGAAAGATTCCTTTATTGCATGGCGAACATTTCGTCTGCGGTGATTTGAGGAAATTCGCCGAACAGCATGGCGACATTATTCAGTGGGATCAGTCAAACAAGAACTACATTCTCACGCACGGGGTGTCTGGAGTCGATTGGCGATTCTACAAGCATCCGCTGCCTGAGAACGTGTACGATGTGTATTTACATTATTGGAAGGACGTAGAATTCAGCTAGGTATATCGCCGCGCTTAATCAAGACAGGTCTTCGAAAACGCCCTCACTTTGAGAGGCAAGGCAACTTAAAGTGAAACAGCGTTCTTGCCCTCTTCATCGTTTCCATTAGTCTCGCAGTATTAGCTCAGGCTTAGCGCTTGCTCAAGCTCTGGGGGGCAAAACACAACCTAATGGAAAAAAATTGGTCGGTGACTTTGCGAGTCGTTAAAGCAGGGTCTCGACGTGTAATGCCTCAACAAAACAGCTAAAATCACTTGCCGCCTCTTCAACCTGCGGTATATCAACAAGAAGGGGGTAGCCCTTCGTATCATACCCAATAGTTGGTACGCCCTTACTGTGGATAGCGGCGTGTCTGTATTTTATGTAATTCTGGATGCGTCTTGGCGTCAGGCCGATGTTCCAAAGCTCCCCAAACTTAATGCCGTAACCTTTGTTATACGCGTCTTTACATTGCTGGAAGTTCTGAAAATTGATGAGTCCTTTTCCGTTTCTGATCTCGAGTACGCCACTTAACTCGCTTCCACCAGTCGCGTTGCGGTGTTCCTCCCTCTCTTTTTTTGAGTAACCTTTTGGGTCGAATCTCTTGAGTAATGCACCGACATTGGGCTCCTTGCCTTCCTTATCCATTTCAGCGAATCTACTTCTTGTATAAGCTTCAAAGCCCGTAACCAGAATCACGATGCATTGCATCGCTAGTGTGGATTTAAAAAGCGCATTTCTCCATTTGCATTCTTCGACGCTCCAACAGGCTGACAACCCGTCGATTAGATTGTGCACAGAAGTTAGGTGCCAATCCCACAGCCCTTTTGCGTCTGAGAGTTCCACGTCCGCCAGACTTTTTCGATAGCTTCCCGTAGACCATAGCTTACCGTGCACCGAGGCACTGCTTACCCCAAGTGGCAAGATAACCCCTTTGGTTTGCTGTGCGGCATAGATGAAACTCGGACTAAACACATCGCTCACGCTGAGACTGTCCCCGTCGTTAGACCACGTGCAAATGATTGAAACACGCTCGTTCACACGTAGGCCAGCTAAACCAATTGTAGCAATTCTGATGTCACTCTCGGGGCGCGAATGAATAAAGCGAATATTTAGGTACTTGTCCCTAAACAGCACAAACTTCGATCCGCCTAGTTGGACGTCAAAAAAATAGCGATTATCCTCAGATAGGTCCAGCACGTCGCTATCGACCAATGTGAACTGCAATGAACCCGCTTCTTCTGATGCGCTATCAAACGGCAGGTTTAACGGATTATAACGGCTCATTAAACAGAGCCCACCGTTATTGTTAGTAGTTGATTGAGATAAACGTGCTTGTTCTGCGCAGTTGTAGTATCAGCATAGTATAGTGCAGCTGCAAACTGAGTAAACTGCAGCAATTCGAAGATACGAATACGGGCAACCAATCGCTCGCAAGACGATTGTCGCAGGGCTCTCGGAAAAGCTGATTGGCTCGTTAGGGTGGCCGGTAGTCTGATTGACGTCAACCTATCAATAATTGATATGTTCTTCCTCAAAAATTGCGACAGGGCAACCCCATAAACCGATTAAAGAAGTCTAGTTCCGCAGAAAAGCCTACCGGGGGTAGCCGGCTGAAGCGACGTTCTGAGTGGTGGTCCTCTCGACGGGAGCTACGCCATCCTCAAGCGTTGCAGTCCGGCAGCGCGAAGTGCTTTTCAACAACGGCGATAAATTCCAACCGAGCGCGGCGTTCAAGTGTCTCTCACTTCTTCTCCTTATACCGCTCTATGAGGAACACGATATAAGATCCACAAAGATTCAAGGCAAACTGTGCATAACTTCGCTCGACATCTTTTGGATCGCGGCCTGTTCCGTGAGCGGGACCTGGCATATTTCTGATCGGTGGCAACCCTGATTCGAGAACGGTTCTTATTCCCGCACTAAATGACTCCAGGTTTGTCGGAATTACGTCCGCTTCAATGGACGCTTTTATCAAATCTTTTGCAGCCCACTTTGGGTTATACTGGTGACCTAATTCCTGTAAGATCGCCTTCATTGTGCTCTCAAACGCTTTTAGGGCTTCAGTGACCGCTTTGTCAGTATCTTGTTTGTCAAGTGCTTCTTTGGCGTCTTCAAACTCTTCGAGGGGTCCACGGAAGCCGATTTCAGTGAGCAAACTGATCGGTTTGGCGATCGTTTCCTTGTGGAGGTACATAGATCTTATATTAGTAGCACGAATCTTGCCAGATCCGTCAGCAGCAAATTCGTACATTACGTGATACTCTCTAAAATGGCGGTTGATCTCGGCGACAAAATCACATCCAAGAATAGCATCACCGAGATGTGGGTATCTGAGTATCTCTTCGAGAAATACGCTAACGATCTTGACTAAGTCTTTTATTCCCGCATCGTTTACCAGTTGTCCGATTTTTGTTTGGCTGTCTATTCCGCGGAGAGTTTGGCCTGTTTGATATTCAAACCGATTAACGATTGCGTTCAAAGGATTACGAAAGAATCCCGTATAGTTGAGCTGGCGATCATATATCCCCTTAAAAGCATAACCCATTAGTTTGAGAATCTTGACACGCAGTTCGTTGGGTATTTGAGGTTCTGCAAGCATGTCTTTTATAGCTAGATGAGTCCGAATAGCTTCCCTAGACTGCTTCTTGGGTTTCATTCGCTTTGTCCTCAAGCACTGTTCCACCTAGTCACAAGCGTCGATGCCTTAAATCAAACTACATTTTAAATCGCTATTTTGCTTTCAAATAGCGACCAGCGATATTTTAGGTTCTAGCTGTTCCGCAATCAAAAATATTAACGAGACGAGACATAAGCTTTTTTAGCGCAGTGTGCCGCTGCTTGCAGTTCTCTTCTCCAAGTTAGAGCATTTTATGCAAGGGAAAGACCCGAATTCTGGCTTCACTTCTGAAGCTGAGATTAATAAATAAACCGATATAATTTTTTGATTATAAAGTGAAACAAAACATGATCGGCATGAAAAAAAAGCAGCGCGTTCACTCTTGCTTTGATGACTCAAGGGGTGGAAGTGTGGCGACCGCTCATTGTTAGTCTTCAGGATGCGCAGCAGCAATATCTGCCCAGCCGTAAGGATCGTTTTCCCAAAAGTCTACATATTCATGATCATCGTAGAAGCCTTCTGGAATACGGTAGAAAGGAGACCTACTAAATTCCTCGCGTAGCTGACTTCCGCTCAGCCAGAATTGATCGATAAAGCCATCTCGCATATACTCTTTAAGGTGCGGGAACCCGTACCCACTCGAATAGCCGTTTTCACATGGCTTTAGATGGATAATCTTCAAGCTTATGCTGTTTCGATAGTCATACACTCTCTCTATCCGAATTCCCTTCCAAGCGCTGGATCCATCCTCCCTTATTGCCCACTCGTATGTTATCCTAACGGGCGTGTTGAGCGCGATATGATGCCTCACTTTTTCACTGGCCTGAATACATGCAAGAATGAGAGAGTAGAGTGTATTCTCAGCAAAAGTTGCGATCTTTGATTGGTTCTCCTCGGGAGTAGAGAAACCTGCTGGCCAGAGATATTTTCTGAAACGGTTGGCTGCTTCTTTACAATCAGAGTACAGTAGTGTATGAAGGCTACGGGCCATCTGTTGTCCCTGCACAATCGCTCTCTTGGGTACGTCTTTTTGCGATGTTCGTAGAACGCACAGCATCTCGTCGTCAGATGATTCGCTAGGGCGAGCAAGATATCGAATCGACCACACGGCTGCAGCCGCCTCTAGCGACTCTTGGGTCCAGTATGAAAAGCGCCCTGGATGCGCTTGAGATTCTTCGCCCCTGTTCTTCTTGGGGCGCCCTACCCCTCTCTCAAGCGGCTTGTAGTACTGAAGGGGTTTTGGGATGAGGCTTTCATCATCTGATGCCCAACGTCGAAGCGTGGGAAGTGGTATATCCGCGCCCAGCTCTAACAATCGGGCTCGTAGTTCTTCGGCTTCCATTTTAATGTTTTTTCATTGGTTTCATTGAGTTTTTAGTAAAGAATTTGAATAAAGTCAGGAAATTTGGTCGCGTTGTTTCCCAGCCAGATATTCTCGCTCATATATACGAAAAACATAGGCATTTGCGAGCATAATGCACGAAAAGCTTATTCCCTCTAAAGCAATGGCACCGTCCATTTGATCTTATAAGTCGATATTATTCTTAAATTCTGCGATTAAATATGTAATCCTAAAAGCTAGGATTTCGTGTGAGAAGTCTATTCTCGTTGATCACATTGAAGATTTCCCTAACCGCAAATTCAGACGAACCAGAAGCAAATTCCCGGCACTTGATTGACTTGTCGACAGGGGTTTGGCAACAGGCGCTTCATATGGTCGAATACGGATGGAAAGTCATACCTCTGGGCAAACTGTTCCTTTAACTCAAGCGCAAGCGTTCGCAGGTACGACCCTTCAAGCCGTTCGGCCCTAGCGAGGCAGTAGCTGCAGGCCGCCCCGTAGCTGACCACATACCTTAGTTTAGCGTCTCGCCGCGCTCGTTCTACGCTCTCTATCAGCTCTTCAAGTGGCACTGTACGAAGATAGGCAGCAAAGAGGGTGTAAATAGATTCTTGGTTTCGGCTGTAACTTTCTGCTTGTAGATGCTTTGCACAAAGGGCGGTTGATCCTGTGACTGATAACGGTGCTTCAAGAACGTGCCGAAAGTGAAAGAAAAGGGAAGAATAAAAGGCATTAAAACCTCACGACCCCTGCAATCTCCTTCGTATTCGCAAAACAGTATTTATTTATCACTTCCTACGAAACCTACTGCGGTATGGCGAACGTCTGTGACAGTTGTGGAAAGAAACTATCTTTTTCGCACAGACTTTTCTACAGCGACATGCTGTGCAATGAGTGCCGTGTTGCACTCGACAACAAGCGAAGAGCAGAGCTTACGGAGCGCAACGCGCAGTTGGCGCGTGTCGAGCGGTCAATAAAAGTGACCCGCGCCTGTACGTCGCAGCAGTTTGAGCTGCTCAGAACATACGACCACAAAACACTTCTTGACCTCTACTTTCGCCTGTACAACCAGTTTGTCTCCGAAAAAGAGCTCGACGAGCACGATATCGCCTTCCTCAGAAACATTCAGAGGGCTACTGGGCTGACTGATACTGAGATACATTTCGAAGAGCTTGTCAAACCGTACTATTACGTGAACTCAATACGAAACGAGGGCACGCTACCAACTATCAACCTGCAAATCGGCGAAGTCGGTGCACCCATATTGCGAAGCGGGGAAGTAGTGTACTACGGCCATGGCGCAGCCCTCTATGAGATCAAGACGATCATCAACAACAATCCGGGGGGTGTGCAGGGGGTTAACTTTCGAGTAACTAAGGGCGTCAATTACCGCGCAGGGGCTTATAAAAACGCAGCCAAGGCTTCCGTTCCTTTACACGTTAAGGGTAAGCATGCTTCTTCCGGTGTTCTAGTCATGACTAACAAGCGTTTCTTTTTGCACCCTTCGGAGGGGCGAGCGCCAATTAGTATCAGTCTTAAGAAAGTACTGAATTTCAATTGCAACGAAAACGGGATTCTAATGTGGATAGAAGGGCGTCAAAAAACCTATTTTTTTGCTATCCCGAATAGTGGAGCGATTGAAATCTTTGGATTATGCTTGATATTCTTGCTCGACGCCGAGCAACGTCAACAACGACAAAGCACATATGGAGTGCCAAATTCTGACCGATATATCCCTCAAGAGGTAGTGCGCGCGGTGTTTAGGCGAGACCATAATCGCTGTGTTAAGTGCGGCGCCCCTAAGGGCGGCACAATAAAACTAGAAATCCATCACAAAGTACCTTACCGTCACAGCGGTTCAAACACAGAAGAGAACTTAATTATTCTTTGCGAGCAATGCCATCAGAAAGAACACCGTACTAATTGGTAACGGCCAGTTGCACCGGGGATTAACAGGAATATTTGACAGGTTCAAGTCGAGCAAACTAACAGATGGGTACCTCTTAGCACTGATGATGATTGTGCAGAGCATTTATCGCTTGACAGGTTCTTTTCGCCCCCCTCTTAGCTACGGGAGATTACCTCTTTTTTCGATTCCTTCGATTTCTGAAGCCCGTTCTGAGGCGTGGTAGCAAAAGCACGTAGTGGCGCCTTAAAAAGCAGTTGAAACGCAGCCGCTGCCCATCGCAACGGTTATGTTTGGATGGCATCTCCAGAGACGCAAGCAACCGATCTGCACGCCCAAGATAAACATCCAAACCGTGAAGCGCACGACGCCACAATTCCACTTATCTGACTTACGAGCCTTCCAGACAGGTTATTATTCTATTAGCCCAAATGAAACCCCATTATCGCAGATCGACACGGGGAATTGTCATGCATCATCTAGGAAGATCAAAGGTCACCAAGTTGAGTGCTAAAGCGGGTGTCGTTTACCCGCTTATTAGGCTGCCAAAGAGCTACGCAGACCAAATTGGAAAGGTTGCAGAGATATTCGAGACTCAGCACGATAACAGACGGGCACTTCTGGTCACTTTCGACGACGAGGTAAAGGATGCAGAGTCTGAAATTGCGCAACCGGATTCAAAAGTTATACAACTTTTGCCTAAAGTTATACAACCGGATAGCCCAAATGGCGTCGAATCTCGCTTATCTTCTCTTGAATTTGAGATTAGCGAGCTAAAATCGCTTATTTTTCAATGCGGAAGCGAATCTGACGCCGAAAATCGAAAATAAAAGGCCGAGGGCGAGATTCGAA
>PMIN01000158.1 GCA_003158275.1 Methanobacteriota archaeon | reverse complement strand
CCCGCCGGTCTGGCGATGATGAGTGACAAAACGTGGACGCTCGCGCGACACCTCAGCGTCATCGATGAGAAGCTGATGGCAGTTGCCGGCGGAGACATAAAACGGCTCATGCTGTGCGTGCCACCACGTCACGGCAAGAGCGAGCTTGTCTCACACTATTTCCCGGCGTGGTATGTGGGCCTCTTCCCCGATCGGCGCGTCATCCTCACCTCCTACGAAGCTGACTTCGCGGCGTCGTGGGGACGTAAGGCGCGGGACGCGCTTATTGAGTTTGGCTCGGTCTTCGGGGTACGCGTGAATCGGGATAGCGCCGCTGCCAACCGCTGGGATATTTACGGGCGCGCGGGGGGCATGGACACCGCTGGCGTAGGCGGTCCGATCACCGGAAAGGGAGCGAACGTTTTGATCATCGACGATCCCGTTAAGAACGCTGAAGAGGCGAACTCAGTCGTGATGCGCGATAAGCTCTGGGACTGGTACCGCACGACCGCCTACACTCGACTCGAACCAGGAGGCGCGGTGATCCTCATCATGACGCGGTGGCACCCGGACGACCTCGCAGGAAAGCTCCTCAAGCAGATGGAAAGCGGCGGGGAGCGATGGGAGGTCGTGTCCCTACCGGCGATCGCCGAAGACGGAGACCCGTTGGAAAGAAAGCCTGGCCAGGCCCTGTGGCCAGAGCGTTTCAATGAAGAGGAGTTGGCTGGGACGAAAAAGGCGGTCAGCCCTTATTGGTGGTCAGCAGAGTACCAGCAGCGGCCCATCCCCCGAGAGGGCACGCTCTTTCAGCGGGATTGGTTTGGTGAGCCGATAACCGACTACCCCACAGACGTAACCCTCGTGCGCTACTGGGATCCGGCCGCAACCAAAGAGGGAGACTATACGGCCGGTGCGCTCGTCGGCGAGAAGGATGGTATTTACTACGTAGTGAATATGCAGCGAGTGCGAACGAGGCCAGCCGGCGTGGAACAACTCATTCGACAGACCGCCGAGCGCGACCGAGAGCGGGGTGACGTTGCCATCTTCATGGAGCAGGAGCCGGGGTCCTCAGGCGTGAGTATGATCGACAACTACGCACGGAAAGTACTGAACGGTTTTTCGTTTACGGGCGACAAGGCCTCAGGATCAAAGGTCATGAGGGCACATCCGGCAAGCAGCGCAGCAGAGCTCGGGAACATAAAGTTAGTTCAGGGAGCGTGGATCCCAGCGTTTCTCGACGAGGCCGAGGTATTTCCGCACGGCGAGCACGACGATCAGATCGACGCGTTGTCAGGGGCGATTGCGATGCTGACCGCCGAGACCCAAAAGAGCAGAGTTCCGATCGCAGCCGCCATAGAGGTTGGTCACAACACGAGGTGGGACGGCTTTGGATCGGGCGGGAACCGGTGGAACTCGAGCGCATTCGGAAGCGGCCGGTTCGTGCGTCGATAGTTGATCCCAGCCTACGGTCGTTAGCTCTATAAAATGACCCGTCCCCCTATAATATTGCGTTGGAAAAATCAACAGCCCCCCATATCGTCGCGCCGTCAAATTCAGCGCCCTCCAATATCGTCGCGTCTCTAAAATACGGCCTTTTAATATCCGTTTTCGAGGCTGCATCGATTGCATAGATCTTAGCGCCCTCAAAATTAAAATCCTCTTCAATTTTCTCGCGAACTCTGGCGTCCTTCGCATTCTTTATCGCAAGGTATGTGTCATAGCCGGGATCGTCCTGACCAACTTTCATCGGAAACTCGAGATGGAGCACGCAAAATGGAGGGGGTCTTACCATTCGTTACCGTATTTGAAGACTCCATCTTCGAAATAGACGCGGTGCGCGCGGTACGAGGGGGTGTCGTAAACAGGTTCGGTACATTCCCCGACCTTGGTTTCAAAGCCGGGTGCTCCTAGCATGAACGGATAGGTACACTTCCGCGTAGTTGCGGCATCGACCATTCAACTATCTCCATGCTAACGAAGCGTTATGTGACATCAAGTTTTTTATTTTAAACGGCTTGAAGAAGGCGTTATCAAGGCGCTTAGCCGCGCCAAGGCAGGATACGGCTACCCTGCGATACGCCTCCCCTTCACGTTTTCAGCGCTTGTAGGACTACGAACACGTATCTACCAGACAGTTCACGAAGGGGCGCTTGCCTTTCTTGTCGTAGTATCTTCTTCTAACAAGAGTGAACTAGAAAGCCAAGAGAAATCAGAAGGCTCCACCATTAGGTCTAGATATTCGCCTTTACACGGCGGAGGTCACCGATTCCAATCCGGTAGAGCTATATAGTTTTTTTAGGCTAGTCGGTTCCGCTCAACTCGCCAGTCAAGGGTTTGGTGATCGAAAAAATCGTGGGCACAAAACGAAAGCACGCCGAGGAGGAGTAGTCTTGTTTTGACCATGCGTTCTCTTTTTTGAGCCTTTTACCGTTTGACTCCGTCGATTTCCGTAATCTTGAATCACCACAACTGGCAGCCGCTAATTACGATCAGCAGCCTATTTTTTTATAAAAAAGTTAAACAAAGCTCTATTTGACGTTCTCCGATAATCGACTTTATATAGCACCGTTTTTTCATGCATGATCAAGGATACCACGAAACTGAACTCGCAGTCGATTACGATCGACGAACTTCTGGCTCCCTCGCACTGGCCCACAGAGATTCAACGGACCTGTTTCGAAGGTATGTGTTTTGGAAGCACACGAGCGGACAGAATACGCAGGAAGGTCCGTAAATGCCCTACGCAGACCCCGCACGATGTCGCGCACACGATGTGGCACGAAAGCGCAGGCAACGGGCCCAGGGATGGACGAAAAAAAGGATGGACACACGTCTAACCCCCCGCTGAAATTGAAACGACCGAAGATCTCGGCGATCTATGCGACGAAGTTGTGGAAGAGCTGCGTAACGCCGATGGCCCTGCACTAGAGCTAGAAACCCATTTATTATAGCTACGATCCGGATTTGATATGAACGTGGAGGTATAGGTGTTGTTAAGAGGCTTTGCTTCAGACCTGAACTTGTGGGACCTAAAGCTATGAAAGCCTTATTGCTCCGGGTCGGCATCGACAAGGGAAGGGGTGGAACCTATGGTCCAGTCTTTGAGGATGGATCGTTCGAATTCGTTCCCGTT
>PMIN01000023.1 GCA_003158275.1 Methanobacteriota archaeon | reverse complement strand
GAAAACCCGATGCCTTCAGAACCTTTTGAGGTGCTCGTGCGGGCCTTTTCACTTCCGAGGTATAACGAGATCGACCCGACGACGTTTGTCGCTCTAATTTATCCTTTTCTCTTCGCCCTGATGCTGGGAGATATTGGCTACGGGGTCGTGATTATCGTAATAGGCTTGGTGGTACGACGACTGCTGAAATCGAAAGGCATTCGCGATTTAGCCGCGATCTTGGTCTATGCCGGTGTAATAACGCTCGCGTTCGGACTTATCTATAACGAGTTCTTTGGCGTCGACCTTGTTGGGAAAAGCGGTCTGATCCTGCCCTCTTACCCTTATCCGACTATTCCCCGTTTTGACAATGTTCTCACGTTGCTCCTGGTTACCTTAGTCATTGGCATCCTAATGCTCACGCTCGGATATGTGCTCGGATTTATCAACGAATATCGACAGCACGGGCTGAAGCACGCGGTGTTCGCGAAAATGAGCTGGCTTCTTATGCTGTACGGCGGTGTGCTTGTGATTATTGAGATTCTGCCCCCCCTCACAACGGGAACTGCGATTAGCATCTCTCCCCCACTGGTTGGTGGCTTAGTGTTACTTGTGATTGGCTTGCTCTTTTTGCTCTTAGATGAAGGCATCCTCGGCATCGCCGAGCTTCCCTCGCTTCTGTCAAATGTGCTGTCGTATTCGCGATTGCTCTCGATAGGCATTGCTTCCGCCGGCATAGCTCTTGCGGTGAATAGGTTATCCTACGCGCTTTTCATCGATAAGGGCGGGGTTTGGATTATCTTTGGAGTGCTGATGCTAATCGTTGGCCACGCGGTGAATACTGCGCTGGGGATTTTGGATTCAGGCTTGCAATCTCTAAGATTGCATTACGTGGAGTTCTTCACGAAGTTCTATAGCGGAGGCGGAATGAAATATAAACCGTTTGGTTATCTAAGAAAATATACGGAGGAACAATAAATGGTAGATCCAATTGGAGGAGGTATGGTCGCGTTGGCCGCAGCCATAGCGGTCGGCGCTACGGGAATCGGAGCCGCTTTGGGCGAGCAAATGATTGGTTCGGCAGCTGTAGGGGCCATGGCGGAAGACGAAAGCTTTTTCGGCAGGGGTTTGGTCATGACAGTCATTCCCGAGTCTATTGTTATCTTCGGGCTCGTCGTGGCCTTGATACTACTCTTCGTGACTATGCCAACAATCTGAGGACTTATGGGCTTGGAAGTCGTCATCAAGGACGTCCTTGCGCGAGGAGAGGAGGAAGCCAACCGTATTAGGCAAGAAGGAATGGACGAAGCCAATGTCCAAATCAGAGGGGCAGAGAACGCGGCACGTCACATCCTCGAAGAAAGACGAGAGCAGGCAGCCCAGCAGATTGAGCGTCGAAAAAACAGAGAACTATCTAGCGCGAACCTTGAAGTCAAGAGAGCGATCCTCAACACGAAGAAAGACCTGCTTGACAAAGTATATGACGAAGCTCTGGAGGCGTTAGCTGCGCTTTCTGAATCGGAACGAGAAGCGATCATCAAGAGGCTGCTCGAATCGCATACTGACTCAAAGCGCGTGTTTTCAAACACCCGCGACGAATCTATCGTGAGACGAATCACGAACTTAGAATATGGCGGCATGATACTTTGTTCAGGTGGCATAGTTTTAGAAAATGAGGATGGTACAGTTATACACGACTTGACCTTCGACACCCTTCTCGAAAGCGTGCGTGAGACGTCTTTGAAGCAGCTCTTAGAGATTTTGAATGTGTGAGCGCAATGTACGCGCAGCCAAAAAAGAGCAAAAACTCAGGATCTGTAGTCAAATCGAGATACGCCTATGGCACAGCACGAGTGCACGCAATGAAGGTAAAGCTCTTTCCGAAAGAGACCTATACAAAACTCCTTAACATGTCTCTTCCTGAAATAGCGCGCTTTATCGAAGAGTCGGAGTATAAAGCTGAAGTCGACGAACTCGCGCGCACTTACTCAGGCATAGACTTAGTTGAGTTCGCTACACACCTGAACTTGGCGAGGACATTCACCAAACTCATAGAGATGACGATGGGCGAACCTCACGATTTGATCGTCGAATATCTCAGACGTTGGGACATCTGGGATATTAAAACTATATTGCGAGGAAAAATGTACGGAGCCTCCGATGAGGAGATAGCGCGAATCCTCGTTCCTAGTGGCGAGCTCTCGCGCGAATACCTTCAGACTCTCGTACGGAGGCCGAGTGTTGAAGAGGTAATCACTGCGTTGAAAGGCACAGTCTATTACGATGTTATCAAAGATTTCGACTATGCTGAATCTTCGATGAAGGTCGAAGATGAACTTGACAAGTTCTACTTTGCAAGAATGTTGGACCTCGTATCCAGAATTCGAGGCTCTTCATTGTACTTGACCGTCATTAAAATGGAGATCGACGTCGTCAACTTAAAAACGTTGTTCAGGTTGAAAAACGCAGACATTTCAAGCTCGCGCACCCTTGATTACGTCATTCCCGGCGGACTGTATCTCGCAGACAAAGAGATTGAGAAGATGGCTGCTGCGCCCTTCGACGAATTTGTAGCTTTGTTGAGTAAATATCGATATTGGGGCGCTATTTCCGATATAGTTACAGAGCGAATGGCATCATTGAGCAAGATCGAACTGAGACTCGACAAATACTTGAACGAGCACGTATGGCAGATATCTATTTTTAATCCGTTGACAGTGCTGCCCATGCTGGGATATATGTTAAGTAAGGACACAGAGGTGGACAACATCCAAGCGATAGTGCGAGGCAAAGAGGCAGGACTCTCGCCAGAAATCATCAAAGACCATCTAATATTATAGAGAACACGTTTGAAGCAAACTTTTGTGATGTGGTGAGTTGCGTGGAAGTTGCAGTTGTCGGCAGCGCTGATTTTGTGACAGGCTTTCTATTAGCAGGCGTGCGAAAAACGTTTATCACCACCGACGCTGATTTAGAGCCGACACTCAAGAAGGCTTTAAAGGACGAGGACATTGGCATATTGATTATGAATAGCGACGATGTGGAAAAGGTGTCGATGCCCCTACGTGTAGCATTGGATGACTCAGTTGAACCGACCGTGATCTCAATCGGCGGCGCGGGAGAAGAGCGTACACATTTAAGAGAGAAGATAAAGCGATCTGTAGGTGTTGACTTGTGGAAGTAGAGCAAAAGGGCAGAATATACCGGGTTGCCGGACCTGTTGTAACGGTCATCGGGATTGAAGCAAAGATGTATGACCTTGTAAAGGTCGGTGAAGAAGGCCTCTTGGGAGAAGTGATCGAGATCGACCGAGACAAGTTCATCGTTCAAGTTTATGAGGATACATCGGGCCTTAGGCCAGGTGAGCCCGTCGAGAACACCGGATTGCCGCTCTCTGTTGAGCTCGGGCCCGGGCTCTTAAGCTCAATTTATGACGGCATTCAACGGCCTCTTCCAGTGTTGAACGCACGGCTCGGCGACTTTATCGAGAGGGGAGTTACTGCTTCTGGACTTGATCATTCGAAGAAGTGGGACTTTGTACCAGAGGTGAAGCCCGGCGACGATGTTCGCGCGGGCCAAGCTGTCGGCTACGTGCAAGAGACGCCGCACCTGAAGCACAAGATAATGGTTCCGCCTAACAAGAGCGGCAGGATAAAAACCATCGAACCGGGAGAACATACGGTCGATGACGTTATATGCACGCTTGATAACGGAACGGAACTCAAGCTTATGCAGGAGTGGNNGTGCTCACAGAATTTCCGGAGCTTGAAGACCCCCAAACAAACGCGCCACTTATGGATCGAACAGTACTCGTGGCAAATACCTCCAATATGCCCGTTGCAGCTCGTGAGGCGTCAGTCTACACAGGCGTAACCATCGCTGAATATTTCCGCGACATGGGATATGACGTCTCGCTGATGGCTGATTCCACGTCGCGATGGGCTGAGGCTATGCGTGAG
>PMIN01000061.1:615-3595 GCA_003158275.1 Methanobacteriota archaeon | reverse complement strand
TCACCGACGTTCACCGGTGCCGCATGATGACCGAAAAATCGACGATACTATGCTTTAATCTGGTGTCTTGCTCGATTCGACGGCGCACTTGGAGATGATGGTTGGGTCACACTGAACCTTCCGCTAGGCAAGATAGATAAACTTGTTCGACCTTCGATTGAATCTACTTCTGTAGGAAAAGGGGGACGGGGAATGCAACAAATCGGAGGTCAAATCTATGCATTTTTGCGCGAATGAGCTAATGTACGGCAAGATCACCACTCGACTACGCGTTTGGGGGGAATGAGTTGGGCGGCCAGAGAGATCACAACGCAGACTTTTTTGACGTCCTCTTTCCGCAAAGCTCAGGCGCTGCGCACCGCGCGGGTGCATCCGAGCCGCGACGTGTGAGGTCTGTCACAGGGAGATTCCTCTATGACGACTATTTGACTAAGATTTGCGCAATAGCCGATGCGCTGAGCAAGTATGACGACACTAATCTCGAACGCCGATCCTTGGACGAGGTTATACCTCTCCTTGATACGATCGAGGTTGTTGCCCAAGATACGAAGATCGATTTTGAGTTGGCCCGGCACATTCTCGATAATGAACGAATAAGCGACGCCTTGGAGGTTATTCGGGCGTTCTATGTTGCGGTGGGCCGGCGTCTGGAAATCCAGAACGCTCGTGACATACTGAGAGCTGACGGCCCGTGGGCGAAGGTAGAGTCGTTCCATTACTATGGCCGATATCGGATCTTGGTGGACAATGAGGCACGACTTGCCGGCTTTGCAGCGGGGGACTCGGTGGCGTTTATCGGTGGGGGGTCGGTTCCATTGACGTCGATGCTGCTGAGTACGTGTCACGGTGTGAAAGGGATCAGCATCGAACTCGTCCCAGAAATCGCGGAACTTTCCAGACAGGTGCTTGACAAATTGGGGCTGGGCTCGGCGATCGAGGTCGTGTGTGGCGATGAAACGGCGTTGGCAGACTTAGAGTACGACGGGGTAATTATCGGGGCCTCTGCAGAGCCCAAGCGCCGAGTCTTTATGAACGTCCGCGGCGTTATCTCCCGGGAAACCAAAACACTTTACCGCACTTACAGCGGCATGCGGGCCATTCTTTATCCGGCGGTGACCACAGAGGATTTGGTCGGGTTTCAAGAGCTGGGGCGGGTACTGCCGACAGGCAAGGTGAATAATACCTCGGTCGTGATCAGGAAAAACGTGGAATAACAAGAAGGCTGTGACGGCTCCGCAATGGCCAACCAGCTAGTATGATTTTACGATATTTAGTGCGAAAAAGTCCTTGTTACCGATTCAGCTAAGCACGCGTCTTCGCTGATTTTAGAGACCCCCTCAGTTTTGTAACGATGTCACAATGTAATCGATGGCATCGCAGCTTTCGATCATCTCATCCAAACGCGGCGGCTCAGCATCTGTTTATTAATAGAGAGGCGAACTATCAAAGGCAGGTTGCTCATTAACTCCCATAGAGCGATCGCTGGAAAGTCGACAACAGCTGCAACAACTAACGTCGTCAGAGTCTTTCTTCTTACTTGAAGTCAGCCCCATTTTTTATTTCCTGCCGCGCAGCAAGATGTTCCGAGTCAGCGTGCGATCGTGCAGTTCATCAGCGACCGAATATGCTCAACTCTGTTGCGCAGTTCGAACAATGATTCACACAGGTCCGCGGAACATGTCACGCGGCGTGCTGGGGGAAAAGAAATAACCCCAGCACGTGCGTGAAGCACCAGTTGCGTTTGGCAAGGTTGGAGGTGAGCTGCTTAGTGCAGCGGCGGCGATGTCTCAACGCTTGTCGCAACGAAGGAGGGACTTCATGCCCAACTAGACAGGGCTTTTCTGCTATTTAAGTCTATTGGAATCCTTTTAGAAATTGATTGGTTTTCCCTTAGACTTACTAGCAGAGCCCGGGTACTCCAAAAAGGTTGTTCGTTGTGCGAGTCTGCTGGGAAACAGAGTCCTGGCTGGGCGCTTTATAATCACGTGCATCGATTCGAAAGCGAAGGCAGGTGTGCCGTCAGTCATACGGCAAGTCGCGAACATCATCGCGAATAAGTGGTTCAATCTGCTTTATCACTAATCCACCCTCTCGGATGGAGATTTCGACCTCAACCATCTCGGGGTCTCTATAAGTCTTAAAAGGGAACTGCTCATCAAGAACGATCGCCATGGGAACGTACACATACGCCTTGTTCTTTGATTTCCGCATTTTGCTCCGTGCTTTTAACATACGCATAAGTAGCCCCAAGCTCGTATTTAATCCTGCTCAATTCGCCATCAATCTGGCACCTCAGACCTAATTGCGACGCCATGACTTCTAAGGATTATGGCGTTGCCCCGCAATATTTAAATAAGAACGTTCATATGTGCTCGTACACGGGTGATGGAGTTCACCGTAATCGCATAATGCTGATGACTCCTGCCGAATTCGCACGAAAACGGACGGAGTCACCGTGTATCCTGACGCAACTCTATTGCTTGTTGGCACGATTATCTTACTGGCAAGTTTGATCTCGTTACGGTTAGGTCTCTCAGTAGCTATAATCGAGCTCATCTTGGGCGTTCTTTTTGGAAATCTGGGCGTTTTACACGTAGAGAGCTGGATGTCGCTTGTGGCCGGTTTTGGGGGCATCCTCTTGACGTTTCTCGCAGGAACCGAGATCGATACCGACCTGATGAGAGAGAAGTTTACACAGACCTTCTTAATCGGTTTCCTTTCCTTTCTGGTGCCGTTCATCGGGGTGTTTCTCTTTGCCTATTTCGGTGCGCAGTGGGGTCTCGAAGCGTCGTTGATTGCGGGAACGGCCCTGTCAACCACATCGCTGGCCGTCGTATACTCCGTACTGGTCGAGACCAACCTGACGGGAACCGACGTCGGCAAGCTGCTCATGGCGTCGTGCTTTGTCACCGACATGGCAACGGTCATCGCTCTCACCGTGTTGTTCATCAAACCGACCGTGTACACCGCCGTTTTCATC
>PMIN01000061.1:0-607 GCA_003158275.1 Methanobacteriota archaeon | reverse complement strand
CTCTGAGACAAAACTTGTGCGCAACCGGCTACGGACCGTCGCGTATGCGGTAATAACGCCGATATTTTTCATCGTCGGAGGGACGAACGTTTCCGTGCCCATCATCCTCACCGCACTCGGCCTGTTTGTTATGTTCTTCGCGATTAAACTCTCCGCCAAGTTCGTCGGCGTGTATTTTCTGGCGAAGAGGTACATACCCCACGGCAGTGCCTATACCACCCTCCTAATGAGCACAGGGCTGACCTTCGGCACGATCGCGAGCGTCTTCGGCTTGACTGCGGGGTACATCAATCAGGTGCAGTATTCGGTGCTGGTAGGCGTCGTGGTGGCAACGGCGGTAATCCCCACCTTCATCGCTCAAAAGTGGTTCATGCCCGTCCACTCTGAAGATGTGCTCGACCTAAACGGAGGTGCGAATGCTACGCAATAAGGGCTGTGCCCGCGTCACGTCGGCCTTCGCCCAACAGATGAACTCGCGCAGTATTAGGGTACACTCTTGGTTGATGTAAAAGTGAACGAGAAACTGTTACGGTTTGACGTGCGTCAGCTCGTCGGATACGTCGAGAGTACGCGGAGCGATGATGGCGGGTACTGCTACTATCGCCTC